>NZ_JAYFER010000378.1:0-2821 GCF_055795065.1 Lyngbya sp. CCY1209 | reverse complement strand
TCCGGTTTGTGAAACGGAATATACGGAAAATGAGGTCGAAACCTGTGCGGTGTGTGGCTATGACCTGACACCTCTGTATTTCTTAGATAAAGTACCCGAGGGGTTTTTGGAGAAAGAGAGAAAACGCATTGCCGCCGCCAAGCGGGTTTGGCAACAGTCCCAGTGTCAGCTACAGTCGGCACAGGCGATAGTTTCTCAGTTGCAGTCTCAGTTATATGAAATGATGCGGAAAATTGACGGTTTAACGGAGTCGCATAATCAACATCAGGCTGATTTTAAAACTCAGTTATATGGCATTGAGCAACAGAATCAACAGCAATTGATGAATTTACAATTACAGTTGGATGAAATGAATCGGCAAATTCGGAATTTAACCCAGTCGCCACCCCCAGAAGGAGATACAAAAAAAAGAGATACTTCTGATCGTGATTATACCCAACTTAAAAAATTTTTGAAATCAGGAAATTGGAAAGATGCTGACCAAGAAACAGCTCGGATTATGTGGGCGGTGGCGGGACAAACGAACCGGGAATATTTAGATACAAATGATATCAAAAAATTTCGCTGTGAGGATTTGCGAATTATCAATCATCTGTGGGTCAAATACAGTGACGGACGCTTTGGGTTTAGTGTCCAGAAGCAAATTTACATCAATTGTGGAGGAAAGCCGAATGGGAGGTATGATAGTGCAATATGGAATCGGTTCGGCGAAGAGGTAGGATGGCGAGTGAATGGAAAGTGGTTGTCATGGTCAGATTGCACATTTTCCCCGTCAGCATCTCGGGGCCATCTCCCGTGCGCGGGCGGGGTGGTTGGAGGTGGATGGGTAGGTCGTGGGTACTGGGTGGGGATTCTCTCTCGCGCACAAACTTGTAATCTGTAGCACTACAACCACTTCAGGCAGTTGTCAAGTTTTTGTTTTCGGCAACTTTTTCACGGAAAAATCTGCTTTTCCTCCATTCGATTGAGTGAAGAAACCGGGTTTCTCAGGAAGATTTTTTGATGGTTATGAGAGACTCGGTTAGAAACCCGGTTTCTCAGATCGGCCGAAACGATCCGATCGCACCTATAATATAAACAGCCCTGCACCGACAGTCAAACACCCGCGATGGCACAGTACAAAATCGGCCTCGACTTCGGCACCACCAACTCGATTATCTCCCACATAGAAGACGGCAAACCCGTTGCCTTTCAATATGGCGGAGAACAGGGATACAAATATATCCCCTCCTTCATCGCCTACGAAGACGACTTTATCGAAATCGGCCAAGCCGCCAGAACCACCGCCGCCAACCATCCCGAAAGCAAAAGTTACGGCAACTTCAAAATGGACTTGCCGCTGACGGAAAACTTCGCCAACACCTACCCGCTGCCGCACACCCCCACCAGCGTCACCGCCGACTATCTGCGGGAACTCCTTCTCTCCCCAGAAAATGAATACAGCTTCACCCGCCAACAGGGGGAAATCGCCGGTTTGGTGGTGTCCGTCCCGGAAATTTGGCAGCGGGATATCTGCAACACCGGACGGGAAAACCTGCAAACCCTAATTGCCGAAAATTTGGGACTGGAAAAACAACTGATTCAACTGGTGAGCGAACCCGTCGCGGCCGCCGCCTATTACGCCTGGGAAACCCAACGCCGCCACCGGGAGGAAAACCGGGAACCTTTCAACGGCAATCTCCTCGTTTGCGATATGGGTGGGGGAACGTTTGATGTCAGTTTGTGCCGTATTTACGGGGAGAATAAAGTCGAGGTTTTGTACTTCGACGGACAGGGCGATCGCGGTTTAGAATCGGCGGGGGTCGCCTTCGATCGCAGTTGTGTCATCCAAGCCTACACCCAAAAAAACGGCCTCCCACCCGACGCCGACAGCACCGAATTTATGAACCTGCTGCGGGAGTTTGAAAGCGTCAAAATCGCCGGACACAACAAATACACCAAAAAACTCAAAAACTACTTAAACAGCCCCTCAGAACTCGCAGACCAAACGCTCTACAGCTTTTCCAACGGCTACACCCTCACCAGCGGCGAAGTCGCCCGAGCCTTCGCCCCCATCGCCGCCGGAATTACCCGCGTCCTGGAACGGGTGACAACCTGGATGGACGCCAACGGTCAAAAGTGCGATCGCCTCTTTTTGGTGGGGGGATTCTGTCAGTTTCACCTGGTGCAGAAAACCATCCTGGATGCCCTCAACCTGGGCGAAAACGACCCCACCCTCGAAAGTCAATTCAACTTAATTAACAGTGCCTTCGCCATCTCCTACGGTGCCTGTTTGATCGCCAACGGCCTCGTCCAACCCAGCGAAATCTACATCCACACCATCGGACTGGTGGTACACACGATCAACGCCTCCACGAAATTGGAAGAAATATTTATTCCTATCATCAAAGGCGGCACAAATTTGGACGACCTCGCCTCCCTCCGCTTCGCCGACATCCCCCCTCTGGAAGCCTTCCACGACACCCCGACGGTGACATTGGGCGTCGATCCCCAATCCCGGGGGAAACTTTTCAAACAGGTTTTACCCGATATCGTCAAACTCCCCAAAACCGCCACCTCGGAAAAATGGCGGGTGGGAATGCGGGTGAACCGTTCCCAAGTAGCCTATTTGGCGATCGCATCTGAAGAGGGAAATAAAGCGATCGAATACGAACTGGGAAATATCATCGCCAAAATGTTCCCGGGTTTTGTGATGATTGAAGAAGACCTATACCAGACAAATGACAATCAAAAGTAACATCTTTTCCCCCCCTTCTCAAGGGGGGCTAGGGGGGATCGAATCTCAAACATAGGAGGAATAATACCCCCAATTCAATATCTT
>NZ_JAYFER010000377.1:0-8593 GCF_055795065.1 Lyngbya sp. CCY1209 | reverse complement strand
GTGGGGGGTGGGGTGTGGGGTGTAGGGTGTAGGGTGTAGGGTGTAGGGTGTAGGGTGTAGGGAATTTTAGATTGTAGGGGCTCTGCCTCCGTGCCTGCCCACCCCCAATTCAACCTCCGCCTCCTCCGCCTCCTCTGCCTCCTCTGCCTCCTCCGCCTCCTCCGCCTCCTCCGCTATTGTCAGCGGCGACCGTCGTGTAGTATAAATTGAGCCGTGTACCCGTGATGGGGCTATAATTTCTCCAAATCCTAGAATTTCCCAATATCGCGATCGCCAGCTTCCGGCCATTTTCGGGTGGCGGAAGTCCCATGATTCTATTCTAAATTGACTTCGGGTTGGCGGGAAAAGATCGGTGGATTATCAGAACTGCTGTATGGAGCGTCAATTTCTCTCAAAACTGTTCCATCCCCAATCACAAAAATGAGGGAAAAATATGTTTGTATTACTGACTCAAGTCCTGGTTTTACTGCTGCTAATTACCATTTCTTTTCGGATCTGGAAGCTGTTGGCTGGGAAAGAAAACACCCTGGTGAGTCGCCTGTTTTTTTTGCTGACCCTCACCTTGCTAATTGTCGCCTTTGTGGCACCGGACAGTGCGGTGGGAACCGCAGTGTTTCAACTCCTGGCGATTTTCTTGCGGCCCCTCGGTTTGTCGATTTTACTGCTGACGATCGCGGCGGCATTGATCACCAACGGGGGCATTAAAAGTCCAGCTCCCAATCTGATTTTAACTGCACTCTTAATTTTAATTCTTTCGAGTACACCGGTACTCGCCCAATGGCTGGCGTTGCAGGTGGAACGGGTGGCGGTCGAAACGGTTCAGAATGATTTGTGTTGCGGCGAGAGGGCCGGGGCGATCGTGCTGCTGGGGCGGGGAACGACGGAACCCAAACTGCCCAACCGGACCCAGATTGAATTGACGGATACGGGCGATCGCATCCCCTATGCTTCCGAACTTTACCGGGAAGGTTTCGCCTCCCGAGTGATCGTCGCCGCGGGCGATCGCCACGAGTTGGTACACCCCACCAACGAAGCCAAAGATATCAGACAACTGCTCATTTATATGGGCGTTTTGCCGGAAGATATCATCCTCGTCACCGAGGCCCACAATATGCGAGAAGAAGCCCTCGCAGTTCAACAAATTATGGATCAAAAAGGTTTGGGACGGGCGGTGATTTTGGTAACATCAGCCTTGGAAACGCGGCGGGCGGCTTTGACATTTACTAATGTCGGTTTGAAAGTGATTCCTGCCCCGACCAACTTTTTCACGTTTATTCCCAGCGGAAAACGCAAAAGGAGGGTTTCCTTCGAGGATTTTGCCCCGAATGCGGACGCCCTCGTTTTGACCACGAAAGTCGTTGACGAATATCTGGTCAGTTTCTATTACTTCCTGCGGGGGTGGCTGGCACCGGGTTTGTAATTGAGGGAGTCGGGAGTCGGGAGTCGGGAGTCGGGAAACTGCCGATATTTCCCCATCCCGCACCTCTTTTTTTGTAGGGGCGAATGGCCTTCGCCCTCCCCACTCGCAAACTCCCGTTTTTATTGATCGATCAAAAGGGCGACGGGGAAATGTTGCAGGATCTGAGCGATCGCAATTTGGTCGCCTCCCGAAATTGTCCCGTCCGCGATGACTTCGTGCCAACTCGAACCGCTGCCCTGGGGAAGTTCGATCGCCGTGTCGCCCCACACCTCGCCGAGGGGGAATTGGGGGGGTTGGACGACACCCGTTAAAAATCGGGGCGCGATCGCGATCGCGGTATTTTTGCCGTCGCTGCGGGCGAAAGCAATGACGCGATCGCTATACTGACCCGTCACCGCCACCGGCTTATAAGTCCCCGTTTGGAACACCTCTAAATACTGCTGTCGCGCCTCCAAAACCCGCGCCATTAAAAATAATTTCAAACGCCCATCTTCGCAGGTCGCCACCAGGTCTTCAATCAAGTTTTGAATCCCCGTCCGACACCGCCGCTTGATCTCCTGGAGGAACGACAGCCGGCCCTCGAAATCCACCGGACGCCGGTTGTCCGGATCGACCAAACTCAGATCCCACAATTCCGTCCCCTGGTAAATGTCCGGCAGTCCCGGACTCACCAATTTTAACAGGGTTTGAGACAGGGAATTGAACATCCCGTAGAAGGCGATTTTTTCCTGGAACGGCCGGAAGTCGGCGAGGAATTGATTCTCTTCGGAAGGGTCGAGGATCTGTTCGACAAAATTGATAAATCCGTCCTCGTAATCCGTATCCGGACGCAACCAAGCCGTGTGAACCTTCGCCTCCCGCACGGCTTTCACCACGTACTGTTTCACCCGTTCCACATATTCCTCATATTCCTCCTCGAAGAAGGGGAAGGAACCCACCAAGGTTTGATAGAGGAAATATTCGTCGTTGCGATCGGGACTCAATTTAGCATCAGTTTGGGTCTTGTGGCGGCGGTTCAATTCCGACCAACATTTCACCTTTTCTTCCCACTCGTCCGGGAGTTCCGAAATCACATTCAGACGCGATCGCACGTCTTCCCCCCGCTTCGTGTCATGGGTTGCCGTGGCATTCATGGCATCGGACCAACTCCCGAGACGATATTGGTTAAATTGGTGGAATTTGTCCAGAGAAATGCCAAAATGATTGGGGTTCCCACCCACTTCATTCAGGGCGATAAATCGGTGATAAACATAAAACAGCGTATCCTCGATCCCCTTCGCCGTCAACGGCCCCGAAAACTGCTGCAATTTCATCACAAACCGCAGCCACAACTGTTGATTTTCTTCACTCAAGAATTCGTCGTAATCCAAAAATAGGAATTTTTCGATCAAATTCAATTCATTCAACAGTTCCGGCAGTTTCCCTTTCGCCTCCCGGATCGCCTGCTGGACGTAGGTGCGATCGGCCTCGTTCACGCCTTCCTGGTTGATGTAAGTCCGGTAAACGGGGAACCGCACCAAAAATTCCATAATCGCTGTTTTCAACCCCGCCAGGGTGAAATCTCGCCCGTAGCGATACTGTCCGCACACCTGCTTCAACAGCCCCGCCAGGTTGTCCGCATCCCCCGCTAAATTTTTATCGGCGATCAGGCGTTTTTTCTCCACCAACAGATCGCTGTAAGGCGCGGTGAGCCCCGTCATCCGGACGTAGATATCATCAAATTTTTGCTCATTTTCACCCTGACAGAATAAACCGTTCACATAGTTCAAAAAGTCGTAGCCGCTGGTCCCCTGAATTGGCCAGTTGGACGGGAGTTTTTCGTCGAGTTCCAGGATCTTCTCGACGACGATATAAATATCCCCCGTTTTTTCCCGCAGCCACCGCAGATATTGGATGGGGTTGTAGAGTCCGTCAATGTGGTCGATTCGCAGTCCCGTGAACTGTCCGGACTGCACTAACTGCCCGATCAAATCGTGAGTCCGTTGAAAAACTTTGTAATCTTCGACCCGGACGCAAATCAGTTCATTGACGGTAAAAAAGCGCCGGTAGTTCAATTCTTCCGCCCCCACCTTCCAAAACGAGAGGCGATAAAATTGGTCGGACAGGAGACGGTCCATGAGGTTGAAACTCTCGGTTTTCCCCTCTTCCCCGTTGAAGAAATCGATGTTTTCATCGATGAAATTCTTGATTTCCGGGTTGTCTTGGTAGAGTTCCCACAGCAGCCCCCGGACAAATTCCGCCTGGTTGCGACGCTGCTGGCTGGAGGTTTCCGTGGGAATGTTTTTGAGGATATAGAGAACCCCCAACAGTTTGATAACGTCGGGGTGTCGGTTTCCGAGCGTTTGGGAAAGTGCGCCGATTTTGTAGCTAATTAAGGTGGCGTAGGATTCGATTCTAAGCGGGAATTTGAGATCGTAGTAACTGACACTCAAACCCGATTCGTCGTAGGATAATTTGAGTTGCCCGTTTTCCAAACAGTTGCCGTAAAAATCCCCGAGGAGGGGTGCCAAAACCCGCCCTCGCAGGTCGTCGTATACCTGATCCCAGTCGATTTCAAAATAGTCGAAATATTCCGAATCCGGTCCGTGTTCTAAAATGTCCATCAACAGCTTATTTTCGCTGTCGTAGGCCATATGGTTGGGGACGATATCCTGCACCCACCCCATCTCCCGGTTTTGCAGTTCTTCGATCAGTTCCTCGAAGGCTTCTCGCGAACCGAGTTCGGGGTTGATTTGGTTGGGATCGACGACATCGTAGCCGTGGCTGCTGCCGCTCCGGGCTTTGAAAATGGGAGAGGCGTAAATATCGGAAATTCCTAATTCTTTAAGGTAAGGCAGGATTTTTTTGGCTGCCTCAAAATCAAAATTAGGGTTAAATTGAATTCGATAGGTTGAAACAGGGATACGCATAATTAATTTCGATCGCAACGAGTCGGGTTCAAAGATTGACTGGTCTGTGAATGGGTCATATCATGTCCGCTAAAATAGTTTTTATAAAAACTATTTTTTTACTTTGACAATCAGACATTTATATGATAAGTGATTGTCCGGACTTGATCTAAATGTCGAGTCCCCCGGAGAGGACGATCGCACGGCATAAAATGACTCAAATATCGTATCGCGTCCGACCTGAAGCGTCGCGGGTCGGAGCGATCGCCAATTCCGATGTCGAATATCGGGGACGGGGGCACTAAACGCTTCTCTCCGACGAATGCGAACACAGGCCGATCGCGGTATGTCTCACCCCCAAGTTTGACGTGAATTGACTGCGACAAGTCGCGAACCCATATTATAGCTAAATTGCCCTCTGACATTCGTACAAAACGCAACTTTCCGGCGCCAGGGAGATGTTCTCGGACTCGGCGAGGGTATCCGGAAGGGAAGAACCCGGCCCCATCCACTCTGAATCAGCGGAGTCGATCCGCTTCTGCCACGTCCCGCCCTCGGGGTCAAACTGATAACCCACCGATTCCGAATTGAAATTCAGAATACCGAAAATTTGCGAATCTTGAGTCCACCGATGGAAAGAGATCAGTTTATCCGCTTCGCTGCTGGCAATTTTTTGGCGATCGCGATCGCTACTTTTAATCGCCGGAATTTCGCTTCGCAGGGCGATCAGCCGCTTGTAAAACGCCAACAGAGCCCCGTATTTGCCTTGATTCCGTTCTTCCCAATTCAAAATACATCGCTTGAACGTCTCCGGACTCTGGGCATCCGGCGGTTCTCCGACGGCATGAAACTCCTCAAACTCCGCCTTTCTTCCCTTGCGAACCGCCTCCACCAAATCGGGATCGGTGTGGCTGATAAAATACAGAAACGGCCTTGTTTCCCCGTACTCTTCCCCCATAAATAATAGCGGAATGTAGGGCGACAATAACACCGTCCCCGCCGCCAACTTCAACGCCTCAAAAGAGGCCAGTTCGGACAGCCGTTCCCCCAACATTCGGTTGCCAACCTGGTCGTGATTCTGGCAGCAGACGACAAACTGAGACGGGGGGCGATCGCCCGCATAACTGCCGTGAAATCTCTGCCGATTTTTGGAATAATTCCAAGTGTAAATAAAGCGGTCTCGCAGCGCCTTTTCCAAATCCGCGCAGGTGCCAAAATCTTTGTAATAACCCGTCAGTTCCCCGGTAATCAAAGTCCTCAAAGCGTGGTGGAAATCGTCGCTCCACTGGGCATCGATCCCATATCCCCCCCGCTCTTTTGGATTAATAATCCGGACGTCGTTGAGGTCACTTTCGGCAATCAAATAAAACTTGCGATTCAACTGTTCGGACAATTCCGCCACCCAGTCCGCCATCTCCGACAAAATATGTCTCGCCCCAAAATCATAAATGGCGTGTATAGCATCGAGTCGCAAAGCATCGATGTGGTAGTCCCGGAACCAACACAGGACATTTTCCAGGACGAAATTCCGCACCCCATCGCTGTCCGCGTCGTCGTAATTAATTGCACTGCCCCAGGGTGTCTGATATTTCGGCGTAAAATAGGGGCCGAAATCGCGGGTGTAATTCCCCTCCGGGCCGAAATGGTTGTAAACCACATCCATCACCACCGCCATCCCCTGCTGGTGGCAGGCGTTCACCAACTTTTTCAAACCCTCCGGCCCCCCGTAGGAGGTCTGAACCGCGTAGGGATAAACGCCATCATAACCCCAATTTCGACTTCCCGGAAACTGGGAAACCGGCATCAATTCGATCGCCGTAATTCCCAACTCCAACAATTCAGAAATCCGGGGAATAATCGCCTCGAACGTCCCCTCGGGAGTGAACGTCCCGACGTGCAATTCGTAAATAATATAATCTTCCAGAGGGGTATTTTGCCAGCCGCCCTCATCCCAATTAAACGCCCCATGATCGACCACTGCGGAAGGTCCGTGCACGTCTTCCGGTTGAAACTCCGAGGCGGGATCGGGCCGAATCGTGTCTTCATCCAACTCGAACTTGTAGCGGGTGCCCGGCGGAATATTGTCGAGGGTGACGCGCCAGTATCCCGACTCGTCCCGTTCCATCGGAATTAACCGACTTTCCGGGGTTTCGAGTTTGAGACTCACCGCCTCCCGGATGGGGGACCAAACGACGAACTCGCAGCGATCGCCGCCCAGATAGTTTGCGCCAACTTTCATGATCCTCCTCGCAGTTCTATTAAGCGTTCGGCTCGGATTCCGGGACTCCCATTTTGACCGAAAGTTCCACGGGTTTGCCCTCTGCGGGACTCAGCAGGGGTTCCGACTCGGCCTCCGGGGGGTTGGATTTCCCGTCGGCGCGATCGAATCCGAACTTTTCGGCCAGGGTATCCCGCTGGTTGACGAGGTAGATACTCACCAACGTCAGTCCGACCCCCATCGATTGTAGCGGACTGAGCACTTCTCCCAAAAATAGATTGCCGAACAGCAGGGCAAAAATGGGGGTGAGAAACGTCAAAGAGCTCAAACTGGTCAGCGATCCGCTGGATGCGAAGTAGAAGAACAATCCGTAGGCGATCGCACTCCCGAACACCGTCGAATAAGCGATCGCCACCCATCCCCCGGCATCAATGTGGACCCACTGTTCCGTTTCAAAGATGCCAGAAAGGGCGAATAACGGCAACCCCCCGATAATCATGTGCCATCCGGTCCCCACCACCGGATCGACGTGGCGGCAGACGCCACGCACCAAAACCGTCCCCACGGCCATCGACAGCGCCGCCAGCAACATCAGCCATTCCCCGCTTTCAAACAGTTGGGTGGGGGCTATATCGCCGGAACCCAGGTGCAGCCAACCCAAAATCCACTCGTCCGGCAAACCGATCGTACTAATCCCAATAATTCCGATCGCCAGTCCCAGCCATCCCCAAAAGCGGATGCGTTCCTGAAATAGCCACAACGACAAGATCGCCACCGCCAGAGGTTGGGTGTCGATCATCACCGATCCCAAACCCGCCTTGGTCCTCAGCAGTCCCTCGGCCAAAAATCCCTGAAATAGGGCCCCGTCCACCAGCGCGAACAGGGCGATCCAGGCCCAAGCCTTCCAAGTTTTCGGCTGGGGACGTCCCTGGATCAGGCACACCAGCAGCACCAATATCCCCGCCGGAAACAGCCGCACCCCCGCCATAAATAACGGTGTCGTGTGGGGGATCACGCCTTTCATGGCGACCATTGCGGTGCCCCAGAAGAAAAACGGGGCGATGAGGAGTAGGGGTTTGAAGGGTAGGTTCGCGATCGGCTTTGGCTGCATTCGGTTGACTCCTAGCACTCTTTCCATAGATCCCCCCGCCACTTAACGGCGCGGCGGGGCAATCTTGAGATTGATGTAGTTTTGTTAAGTTGTTTTTACAATCATAGGATTTGCTTCCCGAAAAGTCCAGTTGGAGCCGGCCCGGGTGGGGGGGACTTCAAATCCAACTCAACGCCGTTGAGAGGATCTCGGCGGCTCCGGTCTGGGCGCACTTCCCGTGTGCGATCAGCAGCCGTTCGGCATTCCATTCGAGTACCGCCTTTCGCGCCGCACGGGTGGAACTGCGCTGAAAAAAGGTGGCCTGCCACTCTCGCGGCGTACTGCCGCGATCGCCAACCAAGCCGTCAAAGCGCATCAGCGCTCCCTTCCATCCCGACATCTTCGATTCGAGATGCCGTTGGATCAGGTCGCCGACGATCGCGGTTCTCGAAACCCGGTGGAAGAAGACGACCTCTTCCATCGCGAAAGACCCCCGGAACACCACCTGGTCAATATCCGTAGCCCAGGAGGCGGGGGGTTCGTCGTCGAGTTCGTCATCAAAGGGGATTTCGGGTTTCCTTTGCGCGAGTCCCGGTGGCGCGTAGAGGCGGGCATCGGGCCAATGGCCGGCCCACTCGCCCAAGAAAAGGTGATGGATTTTGTTCGGCGAGACGATGTGGCGAACCGGCCCGATGGCTTGCACTTCGTCGGCCAGTTCTTCCGTCAGGGCGATCGGGGACCAGACCCAAACGCCGCCGTCCGAGAGTCGCGCCACTGCCATGCGGGTGGGGTACGGAAAGCCGAAGAACGAAACGGTCGGCCCGTCGGCCGAGTAAAGGGAAGGCCCGAACTTTTCAAGCATACAAACGACGCGAGTTATTAGGGTCGAGAGAGATGTTGCCATCTCCCCCTCCCATTCAGAACCGTGCATGAGACTTTCACCTCACACGGCTCCTAGTTCAGTCGTCTCGTTGTCA
>NZ_JAYFER010000376.1:0-429 GCF_055795065.1 Lyngbya sp. CCY1209 | reverse complement strand
ATTGAAGCGGGGAACGGAAGGCGATGAAGGAGAATCTGCTCCTAATAATTCGACCACTGCCAACCATCTATGACTAATCGAAAGGTGAACATCTGCCATGAACCCTCGAAACAATTCGGTATCGAAAACAGGTTGATTACGATGCTGCTCGAAAGAGCAAGTGGAAAAGTGGAAGGTTCGATGCACTATCCACACAGACCCTTAAAAGTACACCGGGGGAGAGGATGAGTCTACGGATGGACTACCCATACAGACGGAACGAAATAACCCCATACTGGCTCTTGTCCAACGGTCGAATAGGCAAGTAGTGAAGGCAATAGCCGCAAGTGTAAGCGTAAGCCAGATGGGGGTAAGATGTAACCAGAAGCCAACGCCCAGATGTAATGTCTGGGATATGCAGACGGGTTACGGTTCAGACGTAAGATGGAG
>NZ_JAYFER010000375.1:0-13552 GCF_055795065.1 Lyngbya sp. CCY1209 | reverse complement strand
CTTTGGGGGGAGTCAAGCCCCCTCAATCCCCCAACTTTGGGGGGAGTCAAGCCCCCTCAATCCCCCAACTTTGGGGGAAGTCAAGCCCCCTCAATCCCCCAAGTTTGGGGGAGTCAAGCCCCCTCAATCCCCCAAGTTTGGGGGAGTCAAGCCCCCTCAATCCCCCAAGTTTGGGGGGAGTCAAGCCCCCTCAATCCCCCAAGTTTGGGGGACTTATAGCGTTGCGTGCTGGCGTAGTTACACAGTTGGCAACCCCGCTTCCCGCACAGGGGATTTAAAACAGGGAAAACCCCTCAAAAAGCGATCGCGGGCCAGCTCGGTTCCCGCTTGTAGGCGGTCATGTCCTGGAACTGGCGGAGTTCGGCCCGTCGCACCCAAATTTCTTGGGGGTTGTCGAGCCACCGGTGGTTGAATTCCGAGAATTGATGAGCCAACTTATCGCGATCGAGATCGGGGGAAATTTCCGCGAAATAACCCAGAGTAATGTGGGCTGTCAGGTGGTACTGCTGATCGATGCCAAGGGCGATCAAATTAGAGTTTTGATAAATCGCTCTGCGGAACTTCAAAATCGCCTCGTAAGCCCCCTCATCGCGGGGAACAAGACAGACTCCCACCGCCCGGGGCATGACCATCAAACCCAGCACCTGCCAGCGGATGGATTGATCGTTTTTTTCTCCTTCAAAAGTGGTAAAAGATTCTGCGATCGCGTCTTGAAGTTTGCGATCGAACTCCGGAATCTTCTGACTCGCATCCAGGTAGGCCCCGTCCCAAATCAAATCGGCCAGTGTAAAATGAAAGCTGTCCGGGGGAATGGTCGCCCAAAACTTCGGCCCCAATATTTGACCCAATTTCTGTTGACAATCCGCCAAATTTTGATAAAAATCGGCATTGTCAACATCTTCCCCCCCCGGAGGGGTGACGATGCTGTATCCCGGAAAGGGGACGGCCCGCCTGCGGCCCATCGCATCGGGGGCAAACTTGGGGGACTCGTGAATGTGTTCGAGTTGCGTGAGATAAGCGTCGGGCAGCGTCATCCGCGCCACCCGATTGACGTAAGTTTGATAGTTGTCGTCCAATCTATTTTCCTCGTTCTCAAAAACCGTTTGTTATGCCAATTTATTTGTATTGGGGAGAGGACGACTTCTCCCTCACAAAAGCAGTGGATACTTTGCGAGAGTCCGTCCTCGATCCCAATTGGTCTAGTTTCAATTTTGACAAAATTCTGCCCGACACACCAGATGCCGTCATCGCCGGACTCAATCAGGCCATGACCCCACCGTTCGGCCTGGGACATCGTTTCGTGTGGTTGGTTAATACACCCCTGACTCAAAACTGTTCTCAAGAAATCCTACAGGAATTGGAGCGGACATTACCAGCCATTCCCGAAACCACCACCTTATTGTTGAGCAGTTCCAAGAAACCCGACGGACGCCTCAAGTCCACCAAGCTCCTGCAAAAATACGCCCAAGTGCGGGAGTTTTCTCCCATTCCCCCCTGGAAAAGCGAGCAGTTGGAGGGGCGGGTGAGGGAAGTGGCCCGGGAGGTGGGGGTGAGGCTCGAAGCGGATGCGGTGGCTTTCCTGGCGGAGGCGGTGGGGAACGAAACCCGGCAACTCTACGGCGAACTGGAAAAACTGAAACTCTACGCGAACACCTGGGACGGTCCCCTGACGGCGGTGGCTGTGGCCCCCCTCATCCATTCCAACACCCAAAATAGCCTCAAACTTGCCGCCGCCATTCGGGAGGGAAACACCGGCCGGGCCCTGGGACTGGTCGCCGATTTGGTCGAACACAACGAACCCGCCTTAAAAATCCTCGCCACTTTGGTGGGACAGTTTCGGACTTGGCTGTGGGTCAAATTGATGGTGGAAACCGGGGCGGGGGACGACCGGGAAATCGCCAAACTGTCGGAGGTGGGGAATCCGAAACGGATTTACTTTTTAAAAAAAGAAGTTCAGCCCCTTTCCTTGGGGCAACTCCAACAAACCCTGCCGCTGCTTCTGGAATTGGAAGCGGGCCTGAAACGGGGGGCCGACGAGTTTTCGGCCTTGCAAACTTACGTCGTCCAACTCTGCCATTTGTTTCGCCGTTAGTTTATAATTAGGCCCGGACGGTTCCCGGAGGAGCGCTTTCGAGTTTCCCGGCAACAACTCCGACTCCGACCGGCTGGCAATTTAAAAGTTGTTTTGCCCGCTTGAGATAGTATGATTGATATGCTCGTCACCCCACGCGAGGGTTAGCCATGCCAGATCGAAGCCCACTGGAACTAGCAAAGCAGGGCGATCCCCAGGCGATTGCCGCTGTGATCAACCATTCCCTCAAGGCAAAGGCAATTAGTGCGGATGTGTTTCGGGAAGACAACAGCCTTCACATCATGTTAGAAGGGGATAGCGTCCCCGCCAACCAAAGACAATTGGTGAATTACCTGCGGAATGGTTTGACCAACTTGCAGATTCCCTCGATTTATACCGCCAAGGTCTACGGACGGCAGTTGGGGGACGACCCGGCTTGGGAGGAGGAAATCGTTTTGAAGATGCCGCCCCCGGACGAGGTGGAACCGGACGAGGGGGTGGTGATAGCGGACTCCTCCGAGTACGATGAGGATTTGGATATCGAAGATGCGATCGCGGACGACGAGGATGACGACCTGATCGATGCGGATGACGAGGATCTAGTGATCGACGATCACATCGATGAGGATGAAGACGAGGAGGAAGAGGGGGATGACTATTATAATCCCGAGGAGGATGATGATCCGGAGGATGACGACGAGACGGAACAGATCGAGTCTGAGAAGCCGAAAAGCAAGCTCATCTGGCTGATTCCGCTGCTTCTGATTTTGGCGATCGCGGCTTTGGTCGGACTGCACTTCGGCGGTATCCTGACCTTGCCCTTCCTGCCCGGTGGCGGCACCTCCGAGTCCGAACCGGTGGCCCCGACTCCCGAAGAAACCGCCCCCACGGAAACGTCTCCCGAGGCTGGGGAGGCCCCCGCTTCGGCGCCGGCCGAAGAAACCCCCGCCGAAGCGGCGGACCCCTGGCGGGAGGGAGTCAACGCGGCGATGAGTGCGGCCGAGTCAGCCCAGACGGCCCAAACTCAGGCGGAGTGGAACGCAGTGGCGAGTCAGTGGCAAAGGGCCAGCGAGTTGATGGGACAGGTTCCGGAGTCGAGTCCCAACTACCAGGCGGCCCAAGAAAGAGTCCAGACATACGCCCAAAATCAACAGATCGCCGAACAGCGGGCCGCAGATGCCCCCAATTAGATAGGGCGCCCGGTGTTGTCGGGTGTAGGGTGTAGGATTTCGGTGCGATTCGTTCGTCCGAGGGGGAGGTTAAAGAAACTGCAAACAGACGATCGCGAGACTTGCGATATCTAAGCTTAATCTTGCCCGGAGACGAGATCGACATTGAGGAGGGATTTTAATTTCTCATAAAAATCCGAATAGTGAATCGGAGGTGGGGGGGTGCGATCGCTTTTTTTCGGGGGGATTTTCACATCATTTTGACTCCCCTCAACCGCAGTCGAATCCCCCTTTTTTTCAGTAAAGTTACCCGTCAAATGGGGCGGCAAATTATTGGACACCAGCCGCTCGAATTCGGAATTAAAATGATAAACGGGTTCTTCGCGCCGTTTCCAATGAGCCAGAATTTGGCCGACCGAAATAGCTTTGTAGCGACCCAAATACAGGGCTTCGATGATGGCGAGGGGCAGCCAACTGACTTCGTAGTTTTGAGTCCAATTGGCGACAATTTGGTAGGCGGGTTTTCCCCCGAGGTCGAAACTGTAATGAATCAATAAGGCTTCAGCTTGTTCGGCCTGCTCTTCGGGTGTTACGCTCATGGGTTGCCATTAATCATCGATCATTAATCATTAATAATTTAGAATTGACAATTGACAATTGACAATTGACAATTGACAATTGATAATTCTCAACTTCCTGCGCCAGAATTGTCAATTCTTGCCAATCGTCAAACGGGTTAATCTTCCACCTCCGTATCGGAACCGGAAAAGGGTGCGGAGTCGCCGGTCCAGTTAAAATCGCTGATTCGCAGGCCGAAACTTCCGAGGCGCCGCACCGGGTTGATGCGGAGGATAAAACCGTAGGTGCGGCGGCTGTATTCGAGAGTCAATTCATTGTTCAAAGCGAGGCCGTTATCCAAGTTGAAGGAGGATTCGACCCCGGCCCTCAAACCGCCGTAAATTTGTTGAACCAATCCCACGGTGAGAATTCTTTGATCGACGAGGCGATCGAACAGGAAGGGGGATTGTCCGTCGAGGGCGACTTGGGTATAAAACAGGCTGAAACCAGTGTAGTCGAGATAGTCCCGGGAAAAGTGGCCGAGCTGCCCTTGAAAGCCGACGCTACCGCTGAGATAGAATTGGGATTCGTCCTGGGAGTAGAGGCTCGCGCCGCCCCGGACGATCGCCACAAAGCGGACGAAGGGGATGACGGGCCTGGGGGTGTACCTCAAGCCTTCGCTGGCGGTGGCGGGCAGTTCTTCCCCCCTCCACAGGGGGACGGGATAGATGAGGGTGGCGACGCTTTGAAAGCGGCTGCGATCGATCCGGTCATTTTCGCGGTTGATTTCGAGCAGATCAAAGCGATCGGTTTTGGCTTCGATATCTTGGAAGCCGGTTTGGAAGCTGAAGATGGCGCCCGAGTCACCGAGGGCGATATCGGGGGAGGTGAGAACGGCTCCCAGGCTGCGGTGGACGGTTTGCGAGCCGAGGGTGCCGTTAAAAATGCGCTCCCGGTAGCTGTACTCGCCGGTGAGGGTGTAGCCCTCAAAGAGTTGTTGCACCCGCAACCTTCCCCGGTAGGCATCTTCTTCGAGTTCGGGGAAGTCTTCCAGGTTGTAGATCTCAATCTGCCCCTCGACGCCGGTGGTGGGGGTGACGCGCCCGGTGAAGCCGGCTTCGAGGCCGTAGAATCGGGGGTCGATGGGGGTCAGGCGCTCGGAGAACGCCCGCTGAACCAAGGCTTGGGGGGCAAATTTGACATCCACCGGTCCGAGGCTGATGGGGGCGAGGTTCCACTGCACGAAGTAGCCGTCGAGATCTTCGAGGTCGTAGCCGAATTCCAGGGGGCTCGGTTCCCGCTGGCGGCGGTCGATGATGGTGCGATCGCGGAACAGGGGCAGGGAAAAGCTCTGGTCGAAGACAAGCCGGGACCTGGAGGTGAGGAGTTCGTCCTGGAGGGGGGAAATCCGGTTCAGTCGGGCACTGTCGGCCCGCAGTTCCAATTCCGGGGGCGAAAAGGGGTCGTTGGTGATGCGGATGTTGGTGGCTTCCCACTCGCCGTTGGGTTGGATGTCGATGCGTTCGGCTTCAAAGCGGAGGCGGTTGACGTCCCCCTGCAGTTGGGGAAACGACAGTCCGCTGACTTCCACCTGGGCGCCGTCTGCGGCGGTGACATCGCCGACGGGTTGGGCTTCGGTGAGGCGATCGGCGAGGGGGACGGGGGATTGATCCAGGGCGGCGGGGCGATCGACGTCGAAATCGGCGCCGGCGGATTGGGTGAGCACCACGCCGCTGGCTTCGTAGATCGATCCGGTGTTGCGGACGAAGTTGTATTCCATCCGGTTGCCCCGGATGAGCTGTTCCCCCCGCTGCAGGGCGACGTTTCCGGTGGCGGCGACTTGCCGGGTGTCCAGGTTGACTTGGGCTTTGTCGGCCTCGATCAGGGTCTGGCGAAATCGGACTCGCACATCTCCCTCGGCGGTGACGATCTGCCGGGGCCCGTCGAATTCCTGCCGTTCGGCGGTGACTTCGACGAGATCCGTGGGCACGGTGATGGGGATGGCGGGTGCTTCCGGGGTGGCTTCGGGTGAGGCTTCTTGGGCGATGGTGACGGGTTCGCCGGGCCCGAAGGCTTGAAATTTCCGCTCGGGACCGATGGAATAGGTGGCGGCGTCGGGGGCGGGGAAGGGTTGCGGGGCGGGGATTTCCGTTGCGATCGCCGGTTGGGGGCCGCTGGCGGGGACGACGGATAGTTCCAGATCGGCTGTTATTTCCGACCAATTGCGGGCGATGGGAGCACCGAGATCGGCCGCCGAAGACTGCTTGGGGACGTCGGCGGTTCTCGGGTGGGGCAGGGTGTAAGAAATGGTGGTGTCGTGTCGGACTTCCCGGGTCGAGGCGGGTTCCGGTCGGTTCAAACTTTGGCTGAAAGGGGCTCGGGTGGGTTCTGTGGGCGGTTGGGTTTGGACGATCGCGGGCGGTTCGGGTGGCGGTACCGGGTAGGGCATAGTTGACAACGGCGTTCGTATGGATCGCCCGAACCCACGCGGTTTGAAGGGATTGGGCTTGGGCAGATGATAAAGTCATTAGTCATGCAGCCCCACGACTCACAACTAATGACTTTTTCAAGGTTTGACCGTCACCGGCGGTTTTTCCGCTTCGGTTTCCCGTCAAAGCTGGGTTGAGTTGAAATGTCGGATGTTTATTCCAAGTCCCGGCGCTTGGGGTTCCGGGAGGGGTCGTTGGACAGAAATCCGAACACGAACAATCCCACGAAGAATAATACGACGATATTAACGATGATTTTCAGAGTTACCATTTTTTAAGCTCCCAGGGCAACAAACGGTCTGTTTTCGATCGGGTCGTGCCAAATGCACGGCTTTCTGATCATATCTCAAAAGTTGAAACCGGTTAAGGGATTTGCGGTTTTGATGGGTTCCCGGTGCGATCGCGTTACGTTCCGCCTCGGATGTCGGGGTGTTGAATAAAAAATCAAGCGTATGGGCGTGTTTACCCTTACGAACCATTATCCGCCATCGCCGGGGTGGATGTCAACCCCTACCCCCTACTTCGGCGCGATTTTTTTTGACTTTTTCAGCGTTTTTTTGGATTAAATTGGTCGAAATAGCCCGATTCTCGCAGCCAACTCCAGATTTTGAGGGCGGCGGTTTCGACGGCGACCATGAGGCGATCGAGCCCTTCGAGGAGGTGTTGCAGGGGGTGTTTGACGTAGCCGATCGCCCGGGCGGGGGTTTCGAGCCAGTCGGGTTGGGCTTCAACTTGGCGGTGGGAGTGGGAAGGGGGGGGAGATGCGATCGCCGTCGTGCGGGAAGCCGGGGTTTTGGCGGCGAGGGAGTTGACGGACTTGGGGACGGTTTGGATCTCGGTGTGATCGAGGGTATTCAATTGGGCGATAATTTTCGATCGCGTTTTAGGGATGGTGGGCAGGGGTTCGGCTTGGGGCAGTTGCCGCCATTTTTTAGATGTCTGTGAGGGTTTGGGGGAGTCGAGTTGTCGGGTGGGGGAGTCTGCGATCGCCCAGGGATCGGGGAGTGGCGAGGGTTGTGGCACTTGGCGATCGGCGGGTTTGTCGCCGAACAGGTAATCCATCCCGTCCCAGACGGCGGTGTGGAGGCGGTTCAGGGTAGCCCGGGTGGCGGGTTGAATTTGGGGTTCGAGTTGGGCGAGGGTTTCGTCGAGGGATTGGAGGAGGGGAGAGGGGAGGAAGTTGGCGATCGCGTTCCAGAGGCGGGAGAGGGGATTTTTGGGCCGGCTTGACTTGACAGATTCGCTATTTTGTGGTAGTGATTTTTGTTTCCCGGGTTGGAGTTGGCGATCGGCGAGGGGGGTCTGTTGCCAGAGCAGGTAGAAGGGATAGAGTAGGATTTGCAGGGTGGAGTTGGTGGCAAAGCGAACCGTCCGCAGGGTGCGATCGCAGGTATCGGCGAACTGGCGATAGTTGCGGAGTAGGAAGTTGAAGACGTGGCTTTTATAGGGGCCGGGGTAGGCTGAGGACATTTTAAGGCGATTTAATATAGAGTTGACGGAGGCGATCGGGATTTAGAGATATTGTAGCCTAAGCGCGATCGCGGCGGATGCGGGAAACCGGCTTTCTTCTCTTGTCACCTATAAACCGGGTTTCTATTAAGATCTTGTGTTCTCAACGGACACCCTTCTAGAAACCCGGTTTCTTCCCCCACCTGATTCATCCAAAATGAAGGGTCAGAAAATCGATTGTACTACCACTTCTTATAGGGGAGGAACTTGCCACACATGATCACTTTGACGCGATCGCCTTTGGGGTCTTCTTCCTTCTCCACATCCAGGGTAAAATCGATCGCACTCATGATCCCGTCCCCGAATTTTTCGTGAATCACCGCCTTCATCGGCATCCCGTAAACTTGCATCACCTCATAAAAGCGGTAAATCAGCGGATCGGTGGGAATTACGGGGTCTAAGGAGCCTTTCATGGGACATTCCATCAAGGCTTCAGCCTCCTCCGAACCCAATCCCAACGCTTCGACAATCTTTTTCGCTTCTTCGAGATCGGCACTTGCCTGCCGGTAAATCACCGATGCAATCCAGACTTCATCGCGGCCGACAATTTGTTCGAGATCGGAAAATGTAATGCCCTTTGCTTTCTTCGCTTCCAGGAGTTTTTCTGTAATTTCCGGTATCGCCATTAACGAATCCTTTCAGATACAATCTTTTCAGATAGTGTACGGCTACTCTGCTATTAAGTCAATCCACGCTTCGTTTTTTTTCGCTGTTATTGATTTTATAGCACTAGGAGAATATATTAAAACCGTCTTAAATTTTTACCACAGAGGCACAGAGGAACACAGAGGGAGAATTTGTCCGAACCTAAATTTATACTGCCATATAACTGTCTTTAAAGCTAGACGATCGCGGCTATTGTTTCCAAAATACCAGACCGCGATCGCCCTTTAGTTTACCCTACATGAAACTACCCACCACGCCATTCAAATTCTTTTCGAGGGGCGTTCCCAAGGCTTTGAATTTCCACTGTCCGCCTTCGCGATAAACCTCCCCCATCAACATGGAAATTTTGCCATCGTAGGAGGCATCCCCCGAGAGGCTGTACCGGGCGATTTCCTTTCCCGTGGCATCCACCGCCCGGACGAAGGCGTTGTCTACCATGCCGAAGTGCTGCCGCCGGGTTTTCGCCTCGTAAATACTCACCGCCAACACGATGCGGCTGTAGCGATCGGGGATGGCATTCAAACTCAGAAAAATGCACTCGTCATCGCCGCTGCCCTCTCCGGTTAAGTTGTCGCCGGAATGGGCAACTGTCCGATCTGAGGAGGATAAATTGCCGTAATAGATAACCTCGTGTTTGTAGTCGGCGACTTTGCCGTTTTGACCGAGTAAAATGGCGTAGCCGTCCAAATCGAAATCGGCGCCACCGCCGAACAGTCCGCCCAGTCCGCCTTTGGATTTGGCGACATCCCAGCCCAAACCCATCATCAATTTGGAAAGGTCGTATTCGCTTTTGTCGAGGACGATGCTCTGCCCTTTTTTCAGGTTAATTGCCATGATTAAAATCCTATTATTTTTGAATTTATCCCCCCTCAATCCCCCCTTTGTAAGGGGGGAGGAAGATCCCCCCTCAATCCCCCCTTTGTAAGGGGGGAGGAAGATCCCCCCTCAATCCCCCCTTTGGAAGGGGGGAGGAAGATCCCCCCTCAATCCCCCCTTTGTAAGGGGGGAGGAAGATCCCCCCTCAGTCCCCCCTTTGGAAGGGGGGAGGAAGATCCCCCCTCAGTCCCCCCTTTGGAAGGGGGGAGGAAGATCCCCCCTCAATCCCCCCTTTGGAAGGGGGGAGGAAGATCCCCCCTCAATCCCCCCTTTGGAAGGGGGGAGGAAGATCCCCCCTCAGTCCCCCAATTCTGTCGGTATCTAAATCTCGAGTCCCCCGTACTAATTAAAGTGAAACCTCCTTGAGCCTCTCCTTTGTTAAGGGGGACGGGAGGGGGCTCGGGGGATTTAGGGGGCGAGGGTTAGAGGTATTTATCGACGAAACTTTGCAATCCGGCGTTGTACCCCTGTCCGACGGCGTGGAATCGCCATTCGCCATTCTTTTTGTACAGGCGCCCGAACTCCACCGCCGTCTCCCGCGAAAAGTCTTCTTCGAGGTCGTATTTTGCCACCTCGGTGCTTGTTTCGGGGTCGTAAATGCGGATGAAAGAATTTCGCACCTGGCCGAAGTTTTGGCGTCGTTCGTCGGCTTCGTGGATGGTGACGACAAAAATCAATTCTGCGATCGCCGGATCGATCGCGTTCAGGTCGATTTCGATGGTTTCGTCATCCCCACTGCCGGCCCCCGTGCGGCTGTCTCCCAAATGTTTGACCGCCCTATCTGGGGACACCAAATTGTTGTAAAATACGAAATATTCGTCCTGGGGAATTTTGCCGTTACTTCCCAACATGAAAACCGACGCATCCAAATCGAACGCGGCACCCGTATCGGTGGAGTTGACATCCCAACCCAGACCGATTCCGGCTTTTTGCAATCCCGGCGCCTCTTTGGCGAGATTGATGCGTTCCCCTTTGCCAATGTTAATCGACATAATTCCTGTAAATCGTGCGAGTTCAATTCTCAGGTGTACTGAGCGACGAAACTTTCCAAACCGGCATTGTATCCTTGGCCGACGGCTTGGAACCGCCATTCTCCATTTTTCCGGTAAATGCGGCCCATTTCCAGGGAAGTTTCCCGCGAAAAGTCTTCTTCGAGGTCGTATCGGGCGATTTCCGCCTGGGTTTCTTTGTCGTAAATGCGGATGTAGGAGTTGCGAACTTGTCCGAAATTCTGGCGGCGGGCCTCGGCTTCGTAGATGGTGACGACGAACACCAATTCTTCGATGCTGCTATCGACCGAAGTCAGGTTGACGTGGACGGTTTCATCGTCGCCGCTGCCTTCCCCCGTGCGGCTGTCGCCCATCGACTCTACGGAACCGTCGGGGGATTTGAGGTTATTATAAAAGACGAAATATTCATCTTTGGGAATTTTGCCCCCGGCGCCCAACATGAACACGGAAACATCCAGGTCGAACTGAGATCCGGTATCGGTTTGGTTGACGTCCCAACCCAGGCCGACGGCCGCCTGTTTCATGCCGGGCGCCTCTTTGGACAGGCTGATCCGTTCGCCTTTGTTCAGATTTATGGTCATGGGTTATTCCCTCAATAATCATTGATGCTTTTTCCTCCTACAGTTCGCCGGGGTTAAATTTCGGAAACGGCAGGAGGGGAAATTTTAATTTTGGAAAACGATGCGTTTTTGATATTCGTCTTCAGTCATCAGGTTGCGGGTATCTTCCACCCGATCTAAGAAGACGATGCCTTCGAGGTGGTCGTATTCGTGCTGAAAAATGCGGGCGATGAATCCCGTCAACTCTCGTCGCTGGAGGTGGCCGTCGCGGCTGGTGTATTCGACTTCGATCGCGCGCGATCGCCCGACGAGTCCCCGGATGCCCGGGACGCTCAGACAGCCCTCCCAGTCTTCTTCAACTTCCGGGGAACGGGCGATAATTTTCGGGTCGATCATCGCCGTGGGTTCCATCGACGGGGCGTTGGGGTAGCGGAGATTGGGGCGGGAGGCGACGACCAAAATGCGATCGCGCTCTCCGACTTGGGGGGCAGCGATGCCCACGCCGTTATTTTCCACCACCGTAGCGATCAGATTGTCGATGAGATCCTGAATCCGTTGTTCCCAAATGTTGGCAACCGGACGGGCGCGATCGCGGAGTACCGGATCGCCCAATTGGGAGACGGGGAGCGTTTCTGCCATTAGAATTCCTCCGACTATTCTGCTATTTTAGCTGGGTGGAGCGTCCGACCGACGGGGGGAACCTCGAAGAGAAAGACCGTCTAGCTGCTCATTTGGGGGGGCATATTTCCCGTTTGCACTTCCAACAGTTGCGATCGCCCGTTGCGGTTCACCTCGATCTGTAGGGTACTCCCCACAGTCTTATTCTGCACGATCCGTTGCACCATTTCTGAAGTAGCGATCGTCTGCCCGTCGATGGCGAGGATCACGTCCCCGGGCTGCAACCCGCCGCGATCGGCCGGGGAAGCGTCGATCACGTTCACGATCAACACCCCGTTTGTATCCGGAACGGGGAACGCCAGCCCGGAGGAATTTTGCAGTTCCCGTCGCAATTCCGGATTGAGGAGAATCATTTCGATGCCCAGATAGGCGTGTTCGGCCCGTCCCGTGGCGATCAACTGCTGGGCGATTTGCTGGGCGTTGTTGATGGGGATGGCAAATCCCAAGCCCTGGGCGCCGTTGATGATGGCGGTGTTCATGCCGATCACCTCCCCCTTGGCGTTGAGTAGGGGTCCGCCGGAATTACCGGGGTTGATCGCCGCGTCAGTTTGGATGAAGCCGATGCGCTTGTCGGGAACGCCCACGTCGCTGCTGCTGCGTCCGGTGGCGCTGATGATGCCCACCGTCACGGAATTATCCAGCCCGAGGGGATTGCCAATCGCGATCGCCCACTCTCCCGGGGAAAGCAGGTCAGAGTCCCCCAGGGGGACCGTGGGCAGGTCGGTGGCGTTAATTTTGATCACGGCCACGTCCGTCACGTCATCCGTCCCCAACACGGTGCCATCGTAGCGACGTCCGTCCTTGAGAACCACTTGCACCTCATCGGTGCCCTCGACGACGTGGCTGTTGGTGAGGATGTGCCCGTCGGGGGAGAGGATGAACCCCGATCCCGTCCCCTCTTCCAGGCGATCGCCGGGGGGACGACCGCCGGGGGGTCCGAACCCGTCGCCGAAGAACTCGTTGGGGAAGGGTTCCTCGAAGCGATCGAACCGGTCCGGACGCACCCGCCGGGAAGCGTTGATGCGGACCACCGCCGGACCGACCCGATCCGCAGCTTCGACGATAAAGTTGGATGTCTCACCGGGGAAGCGATCGGCTTTTTGCGGGAACCAACTCGGGGGATTCAATTTCGGAGTGGCGGAGGTGTCGGACCCGGAACCGGCATCGGGGAGGGCGGGGGGTGTGACTTGGGATTCCGTCGAGTCCGGAACTGCGGCCAGTTTCGCTTCCAGCCAGCGATCGCCCATCAATGCCCCGGTCGCGCCGACGAGCAGAAACAGGAAATAGACGATGGGTTGCTTCCAAAAAGCTTTTTCAGTGGTACCAGTCATGGCTCAAGTGTCAGGTTGACCTACAAGAAGTGGGCACTGTGTCCGATTGCGTTCCGAAATTGAATGGTCTGGGCGGGGACTTCAGTTAGAACTTTGTGCCAATTTAACACTATTTTCGTCCGCCCTGGTACAGTTTCCCGGAAGACTTTGGGAGCGGGGGGAGAAATAACCCACTTCTGTCAAACTGGAGCGAAACCTTGATTTTTCGTGAGTCCTGCGGAGAAAGAAATATAGCAGTTGTCGATCTGCTGCCAAATGGTTCGATATGGTTCGATCCCCCATTATCCCCCCCCGCCCCCATCCCCCCCTACCCCCCCTTTGTAAGGGGGGAGATCAGGGGGGAGCCAGAGGAAACTTCGCTTTAATTAATCCGGGGACTTCGAGTCAACCGGCGTACCTGATTGACTGGAAAATTGCCGTAATCTCTCCTCCGCCTCCCGACTCCCGACTCCCGACTCCCGACTCCCGATTCCCCCCACCCTGTCTGATATGCTTGAAGCCGACGCGAAGAATTTATAGCAATGAGCGAGGCAAGTGTTTACAGTTCGGTTCGGTTATAGAACCCGAAACCCCCAATTCTCCCCCCTTACAAAGGGGGGCTGGGGGGGATGCGGTTTCTATTCCCTACACCCTAC
>NZ_JAYFER010000374.1:0-19236 GCF_055795065.1 Lyngbya sp. CCY1209 | reverse complement strand
CAAAAAAACGCGATCGCTCCATCTTGTCCCCCCCTTTTTAAGGGGGGCTAGGGGGGATCAAATCACCCCAAAAAAAATGCGATCGCTCCAATAAATTGAGGCAGAAACCCGGTTTCCAGTCATTTGAATTAATACTTCCGTTCCTGCGGCTCAAACATCGTAATTGTCACCGGGCGGTAGGCGACATCAATTCCGGCGGGGGAATAGTAGGCGAGGGTATGCTTGAGGAAATTGCCATCATCGCGGGTGGTATAATCTTCGCGGCTGTGGGCGCCGCGGCTTTCCCGGCGGTTGAGGGCAGAAGAAAGAATCATCTGCCCGACAATCATGATGCTCCGCAATTCCAACGCTTCAATTATCTCCGTATTCCACAATTTGCCCTTATCATCCAAATAGATACTTTGGTATTTGTCTTGCAGGGCTTTCAGTTGTTCCAACCCCTCCCGCATCACGTCTTCGGTGCGGAATACCCCGCAATGTAACGTCATGGTATCCTGGAATTCTTGCCGCAATTGGCCGATGCGACAGTCGCCGGGACGGTCTAACAGGGCTTGGATTTGTTCGTTGGCTTCTCGGATGTATTTTTGTTCGTTGACTTCCGGCAATTTGCGGTTTTGGACGAATTGCGCGATCGCCGCCCCGGTTCGTTTTCCGTAAACCACGCACTCCAACAGGGAATTACTCCCCAAACGGTTCGCCCCGTGGACGGACACACAAGCCGCCTCCCCGGCAGCGAATAACCCGTCCACCAAACTATCGGCACCGGCGAGAACCTGGCCGTCAGTGTTGGTGGGGATGCCACCCATCGAATAGTGGACCGTGGGGCGGACCGGCATCGGTTCGTTGACGGCATCCACCCCAACCAGGCGGTGGGCTTCCTCCCAACAGAAGGGGATGCGACTCATGATTTTTTCCCGGCCCATGTGCCGCAGGTCCAGATAGACGAAGGGACCCCCGGCGGTGCCGTCGGGGTGGATGCCGCGTCCGGCGCGAATTTCCAGGGTGATGGCGCGGGAGGTGATGTCCCGGGGCGCCAGTTCCATTTTGGCGGGGGCGTAGTCTTTCATAAAGCGATCGCCGTTACTGTTGATCAAGTAGGCGCCCTCGCCCCGCACCGCCTCGGAAATTAACACCCCCACCGGATAGAGCCCTGTGGGGTGAAATTGCACGAATTCCATGTCCTGCAGGGGCAGTCCCGCCAACGCCGACATCGCCAAGCCGTCCCCGGTGGAGGCGAAATCGTTGGAGGTGGTGTTGAAGGCCCGGCCGTAGCCCCCGGTGGCAAACATGACGGCCTTCGCCCGGACGACTTGGATGGTGCCGTCCTCGATGTTGTACATGACCACGCCCTTGGCCTGCCCGTCTTCGAGGATCAGCCGCATGACGTACCATTCATCGTAGATGTGGACGCGGTTGCGGCGCAGGTTGTTGACGAGTTCGTGGAGGATGGCGTGGCCGGTTTTGTCGGCGGCGTAGCAGGTGCGGCGGTTGGTGTGGCCCCCGAAGGCCCGCTGGGCGATGCGGCCGTCTTCCAGGCGGGAGAAGAGGACGCCCATGTGTTCCAGGTCGATAATCACGTCGGGGGCTTCCTGGGTGAGGATGGCGACGGCATCTTGGTCCGCGAGGTAGTCAGACCCTTTTACGGTGTCGAAGGCGTGGGTTTCCCAGGTGTCTTCGGCGTCGATATTTTTGAGGGTGGCGGCGATGCCCCCCTGGGCGGCGACGGAGTGCGATCGGATCGGGTGGGTTTTGGCGATCGCGGCGACGTCGAGGCTGGGGTCGGTGCGGGCGATCTCCACGGCGGCGCGAGTTCCGGCCAAACCGCCGCCGACGATAATCACGTCATGTTCGATCATAGCGTTGTGGATGGTTGGGTATCTTCACATCTTCTATGGTGAAACAGAAAAAAACCCCCCCGCCGAAAGCCAAGGAAGTTTTTAGGGTTGGGGGGTTGGGGAGGATTTGCGGATTTGCCACTTAACCCGACACTTGGGCGGCTTGTTCTCCGGGCATCATCGCCTGATCTGTGCCTTCTTCGGGCTGGATCTTGGTGGGCATCACCTCGATATGGTTGAGAAGGGTGGTGACGAATGAGAACAGCAGGAAAGGCAGGGACAGCACGACGATCAGCCCCACCGTCGCCAGGGCGAAGATTTGCCGGGAACTACTCCACAGGGCCAGGGAGGAGGCGAGGGCGACGAAGATGACAATCAGCCAAATCATGATTTGACCGTAGATGTCGCCGTAGGTCAGGGTGCAGTTGATCCGATATTTTTGCAGCTTTTCCATCTGATAGCTCTCGTTACATTCTGTTAAAATCCTAGGGTAAGGGTCGGATTCGATTTTGGAAAAATTCTCAACATTTTAATAAGAGTTGTAATTAATCTTTACATTTTGGACGGTTCGGGGTGAACTTTTTGGGGTTGACCGATCGCTCAAAATTCGCTAGGGTTTGCGATACGGCGCTGCGCGGGGGTGTAGGGTGTAGGGTGTAGGGTGTAGGGAGAATTGACAATTTATTATTGCCCTCCTCCGCTTCCTCCGCTTCTTCCGCTTCCCGACTCCCTTTCTACTTGAGGGGCAATTGCACCCCCAGATCACCCGTCTGCACCCAATTTTTGACGCTAAATCCCAATACAATTCCGATCGCAAATACGAACCAGAAAAAGGCGGGGGACGACCCTTCCAAGCCGCTGGGAATGTTCATCCCGAAGACGCAGGAAATGGCGGTGAGGGGGAAGAAAATGGCGGCGAGGAGGTTGAGGCGGTTGCCGGCCCGCACGGATTCCAAACTGAGTCTCGCCTGTTCTTCGGCTTGTTTTGCCATCTTGAAATCCAGGGCGGTTTTGGTGTTTTGGACGAGTAAATCCAGGGTGCGTTCGATCTCGTAGGCCCAATCCCGAAAATCGATCAGGTCGCGATCGCCGGGGACGGCTTCCCGGGCGGATTGGAGGGTGGCGTGGAGGTTGCCGGCGGCCCGCCACAGGGGTGCGATCGCTTCGAGGAGTCTAAAATAATCTTCGGCGGTCTTGGCTTTTTCGTACTGCTGCCTCAGTTGAACTTCCGCTTTGCCGTACTCTTGGAAGTGGTTGGTGAGGAGTTGGAAGGCGACGCCGCCCCTGCCGCACTCCCAACCGCCCTCGGGTCGCCGCCAAAACAGAACCGCCTCGCGATCGCGCGCGCCCGGTTGGGGGGCTTTGTGGAGGACCAGCAGCAAATGGCCGTCGGCAACCATCGCCCGCTGTTTTCCGGCGCTTTTCTGGCCGAAGCGGTTGCGGATCGACTCGGGGACGGCCCAGCTCGCGGGGAGGTTCATCGCAGGTGGGGGGTAAATTTACCTCAATTATGCGATCGCGGCTGCAACCCCCCTCTATTTTTTATCTTTTTTTTCGGATTCGGCTTCGGACTCGACATCCGCCTCCGGCGGGGACTGCAGGGCTGCGTCCAAAATCGCCCGGGCTTCTTCGGCTTTGCCCCGGGCTTCCCGGTAGCGGAGGTTGGCGACGGCGAAATTTTTCAAGGCTTTGAAGCCGTCCTTGAGGTTGGCGATTTCTTCGGGACTTCCCGCCTCGTCGCTGAACAGGATGTCGATCTGTTCCCGGGCATTGAGGGCTTCTTGCCGGCATTCCATCATTTTCAGCTTCAAAGAGGCGAGGTTGCTGAGAACTTGCACGGCTTCGCCGATGGCATCTTCTTCGCCACGGTCGGCGAAGTCGGGTTCTTTGACCTCCACGAACTGCTCGGGGTCGAATCCTTCTTCCAGGTCGGTGGGCAATGAGCCCGAATCCATCAGCGCCATCAGTTTATCCATCGCCTTTTCCCGGGCTTTCGGGGAGTCTTTTCCGCGCACGGCGAGGATCACTTCCGGGCTTTGAGGGAGGGTGTAGCGGACCATATCGACAGGGGTTGCCTAAAATAACCGTTGTAGGTGAGTATTTTAGCAGAATTGTTTCCGACTCCGACGGGTTTTTTGCGGGCCGGGTCAACGCCGGCGGGTCGGCGGCGGCGGGCGAATGCCCCGGGCGGGTCGGCCGACATTGATGATAACGGACGGGATTGATAAATGATGAAAGAACGAGTGCTTCGCTGGTTAAATCGCTTTTTGGTGGCGGATGTTTTTTTGGTTTTGTTGAGTTTCTTTTGGTTCGCGATCGCGGTTTTGGGGCGCTCCGTTGGGGTGCCTTTGGGGTTGGATGTGTGGTACCAACTTTGGGAACCTGTCTTCACTCCGGCGATCGGTTTGTTGATGGGGGGGGCACTTTTGATCGGGGCGACGAATCAAATCTCGAAGTGGTTTTTTCCCCCGAAATCTGAACCTTGAACGGTGCAGCAATTACCGCCTCCGCTCCGCCGGACGGCTTTCTCCCGAAGCCTCGGAGCGCCTCCCTCGGGCGGGGAAATCTGCCCCGGGGGTGGGAAGGGAAATCGGAGCTTAAAATTTATTTATATTATCTCAAACATTATTTACATGGCGGTTACAAAAATTTAGGCGATCGCTGTGGGCGGGTGGAATTCGGCTCCCACCGCCGAAGATGGGGCGGTGATCGGTACCAATGCGGGGGCATCAGAAACGGAATTTTATGTCTTCTTAAGGTTGTCGTTCTTTCGGGGCCCAAAAAATCGTGATATACTGCGAGATATACGGGTGGAGAGCAAAAAGTTTATTGAATCAGAGTCAATTGCCGAGGAGCCGGCGGCAGAATGATTGGTGCGGATGCCCGACAGAAGAGGCGATCGCGATCGGTGGGAGGTTGGAGAGCGACGGTCGGTAATTTGTGTTCAATTGCGATCGGGCGGGAAGGGTCGGTCCGGAGGCGACAACATTCAAAAGTATCTAAAGCATCTGAGGATAAGGAGCGCGGAAATCATGAGGGGAATTAATTTGAGGCTGGAAACGGCGAACGAAATCGGAACCGAGATCGAGAGCGAAGCGATCCACATTATTTCCAAATTGCAGCCCCACGGCATTTTGTTGGTCTTGAGCGAACCGGATCTGAACATCCTGCAAGCCAGCGACAACAGCTTTCGGGTGTTCGGAATTCCAGCGGAACTGCTGGTGACGATGACCTTGGAGGAACTGCTCGATCCCTTCCAAATCGAGGGAATCCGGGCTGGTTTGGACAAAGATAACCTCGATTACATCAACCCGTCCAAACTGTGGGTGAGAAAGCAGGGGGATGACTACGTTATCTTCGACGGCGTATTTCACCGCAACCCCGACGGATTTTTGATCTTAGAATTGGAGCCGGCCGTCTCGCGGGAAAACATTCCCTTTTTGAGTTTTTACCACCTGGCGCGGGTGTCCATCGGCCAACTGGAGCAGAGCGCCAACCTGACGGATTTCTGCCGGGTGATCGTCCGGGAAGTCCGCAAGATCACCGGGTTTGATCGCGTCATGCTGTACCGGTTCCGGGAGGACGGCCACGGCGAAGTGGTGGCGGAAGAAAAGATCGAGGAACTCGAGCCCTATTTGGGCCTGCACTTCCCCGAATCCGACATTCCCAAGGTGGCGCGGCGGCTGTTCAGCTCCAACTGGATTCGGATCATCCCCGACGCCAAAGCCGAACCCGCGCAACTGTTTCCGGAGCGCAACCCGGTCAGCGATCGCCCCCTGGACCTGACCCACTCCATCCTCCGCAACCCCTCCGACTGCCATTTGGAGTATTTGCACAACATGGGTGTCGGCGCCTCGGTGAGCATCTCCCTGATCAAAGACGGGCAGCTCTGGGGCCTGATCGCCTGCCACCACCGGACGCCGAAATTCGTCTCCTACGAGCTGCGGAAGGCCTGCGAATTCTTCGGGCGGGTGATCTTCTCGGAACTCTCGGCCCGGGAGGAGACGGAGGACTACGACTACCGGATGAAGCTGACCAACACCCAAACCGCCCTGGTAGATTATATGTCCCAGGAAGATAACTTCATCGATGGTTTGGTGAAATACCAGCCCAATTTGTTGGATCTCACCAATGCTCAAGGGGCGGCGGTGTCCTTCGGGGGGCGGTGGACGGCGATCGGCCAGATCCCGAAAGAGGAAGACCTGAATTTGTTGCAGGAGTGGCTGCGGAAAAATACCGACGGCGAGGTATTTTACACCGACGCCCTGCCCCGCATCTACCCCGACGCGGAACCCTACAAAGATGTCGCCAGCGGTCTGCTGGCCGTGCCCATTTCCGATCGCAACTATGTTTTGTGGTTCCGTCCGGAAGTGATCCAGACGGTGAATTGGGGCGGCGACCCCGGGCGGGCCTACGAAAAGAGCCACACCGACGGCATCACCAGGCTGTCCCCCCGCAAGTCCTTTGAACTGTGGAAGGAGACGGTGCGGCTCAAGTCCCTGCCCTGGAAGTCCGTCGAGATCAAGGCTGCCCTGGAACTGCGGAAAGCGATCGTCAACATCATCCTGCGGCAGGCCGACGAACTGGCCCAACTGGCCCGCGACCTGTCCCGGTCCAACGCCGAATTGAAAAAATTCGCCTACGTCGCCTCCCACGACCTGCAAGAGCCCCTGAACCAGGTGGCGAACTACGTCCAACTGTTGGAGATGCGCTACCGGGAAGAACTCGACGAGGACGCTTCGGAGTTCATCGGGTTCGCCGTCGAGGGGGTGAGTCTGATGCAGACCCTGATCGATGATGTTTTGGCCTACTCGCGGGTGGACACCCAGAGCATCGAATTCCAGGTGACGGAAGTCGATCGCGCCCTGAGTCGCGCCCTGGGCAACCTGCGGGGCCGCATCCAGAAAACCGAAGCCACGGTGACGTTCGACCCGATGCCGACAGTGATGGCCGACGGCACCCAGTTGATGCAACTGTTCCAAAACCTGATCGGCAACGCTATCAAATTCCGCAGCGAGGAACCGCCCCAAATTCACATCGGGGCCGAGCGACTCGAAGAGGAATGGCTGTTTTCGGTGCGGGACAACGGCATCGGCATCGACCCGCAGTTCGGCGATCGCATCTTCGTGATCTTCCAGCGCCTCCACACCCGGGACGAGTACCCCGGCACGGGCATGGGTCTAGCCATTTGCAAAAAGATCGTAGAATGTCATCGCGGCCGGATCTGGGTCGAATCGGAACCGGACAAAGGTGCGACGTTCTATTTTACGATTCCAGTAGGGGGACGCCATCGTGAGCGTAGAAGTGGACGACAAGCCCAAAATCATCCTTTTGGTGGAGGACAATAAGGCGGACATCCGCCTGATTCAGGAGGCACTGAAAAAAAGTTCGGTGCCCCACGAAATCGTCATCGTCCGCAACGGCATGGAGGCGATGGCGTACCTGCGGCGGGAGGAGGAGTACGCGGACGCCATCCGCCCGGATCTGATCCTGCTGGATCTCAACCTCCCCCGCAAGGACGGCCGGGAGGTGCTGGCCGAAATTAAAGCCGATCCGGGATTGAAGCGGATTCCGGTGGTGGTGCTGACCACCTCCCACAACCAGGACGACATTTCTCAAAGTTACGATTTGCACGTCAACTGTTACATCACCAAATCTCGAAACCTGAGCGAACTCTTCGAGATCGTCAAGGGCATCGAGGACTTTTGGTTGAAAACCGTCACGCTGCCATCGGAGTAGGGTGTAGGGTGTAGGGTGTAGGGTGTAGGGTGTAGGGTGTAGGAAATAGGGAATAGGGAATAGAGAATAGGGGGATAGAGACTTTCTCCGCTTCCTCTGCCCTCTAAATTTTAGCCGTCGATCCGATATCCTTAAAAAGTGAGAATCCGAGGGAAAGTCCCCGAAATGTTATGCCTGTACGGTCGGTCAATATCCTGTTAATCGAAGACGATCTGGCGGCGGCCAGGTTGTTGCAGGAACTTTTGAAATGTTCCGCATTGGATGCCTTTCGACTGGTTCACGTTAAACGGTTGGGGGAGGCCCTGGAAACCCTCAAAGCGGCAGAATTGGAGTCACAACCCTACGATGTCATCCTGTTGGATTTGACCTTACCCGATAGCTGTGGCTTGGATTCCCTCACCCCCCTGCTGCACCAGGCACCGAGTCTGCCGATTATCGTGTTGACCAACACCAATGACGACAAATTGGCGATCGAGGCGGTGCGGCAGGGTGCCCAGGACTATTTGGTGAAGCGGATGGTCAATGCGGAGGTGCTGGTGCGATCGATCCGGTACGCGATCGAGCGGAAACAGGCCTTTGAAAGCCTCAAGGAGATGAACGAGACCCTGGAAAGCCAGGTGAAGGCGAAGACCGAGGAACTGATGCAGGCTCAGGAATTGAACCAACTCAAGGCGGAATTCGTTTCCATGATGTCCCACGACTTCCGCAACCCCCTGAGTACGATTTTGCTGTCCACGGAACTGCTGCGGGACAGCGCGGAAAAGTTGAGCCCGGAACAAAAACTTCGCCTGTTCCAGCGGATTCGGGCGGCGGGTCAAAATATGACCCAGCTTTTGGACGAAGTGCTGTTTATGGGCCAGTCCGACCTGAATGAATTGCAGTGCTTCCCCGTTCCCTTGAACGTCGAATCCTTCTGTCGCCAAATTGTCGATGAAATTCAGCTCGAAGTCGGCGAGAAATACGAGATCATTTTTGAGAGTCAGGGGGTTTTCCAGTCTGCCCTCTGGGACGACAATCTGCTCCGGCATATTTTAAATAATTTGCTCAATAACGCGATCAAATATTCGCCGGAGGGCAGCACCATCCGCTTCGATATTTTGGGGCGGGAAGATGCCGTTATCTTTCAAGTTCAAGATCAGGGGGTCGGCATCCCGCCCGGAGATTTGTCCAAGGTGTTCCAGGCGTTCTACCGGTCGGAAAATGTCGGCAAAGTGCCGGGAAATGGACTGGGGTTGGCGATCGTCAAGCGCTGCGTGGAAACCCACGGCGGCCGGATCTCCGTGGACAGCCAACTCGACGTGGGGACGACGTTCACCGTGGCGATCCCGATCGCGACGGTGGCATTTTCGGGGGCACCGTCGGGGGAGACTGCGGACGGACAAAAATAGTTTGCGCCGTCTCCCGATCCAAAGCGGCCCGCGATCGCCCCACTTTGACGACGTAGGTGGGAAATCGCTGCTCCAAAATTAGCGAAATTCCCGGCACGATTCCCAGGGCAAAGAGTTTTTGCAGGATCGTCTCTTTTTCGGTTTTCACTTCGGCAACGATCGCGTCCATTCCCACATCTAAAGCGGCGAGAGATATCATCAAACATTAACCCCGAAAAGGTTCAATAATAGATTCACCACGTACCCCATTGTAAAGGCAAAGGGAATGATAAACGCCACCATCGCCAAGGTAATTTTCAACCCCTGCTCTTTCACCATTGCCTGGAACTGGGCCACGCAGGGCAGGAACAGGGTCAGGACGACCGCCGTCACCACCAGTTGATTGCCGCTCAACAGTCCGCCCTGGGTGAGGTCGAACAGCCCCGCCGCCCCGTAGTCCCGCCGGAAGAAGCCGTACAGGAAAATCGGCGCCACCTCCTGCGGCAGTCCCAAAATCGCCGCCACGGGTTCGAGCCACCCGACGACCACATGAAAGATGCCCGTAATGTGGCCGATCCAAATGAACACGGACACCCAAATAAACAGCGGCACGATCTCCCAAAAATAGGCTTTCATGCGGAAGTAAGTTTTCAGGAGAATATTTTGCAGTTTGGGCAGTCGCAGCGGGGGAATTTCCATGTAAAATTCCGGGGGATTTCCGGGCAGAATCCGGGCGGTGACGGCACCGACGATCGCAAAAATTGACAAGACAAATCCGGCCCAGATCGCCAAAGCGGCGGGTTTCATCGCCAGCAGCCCCAATATCACCCCCCACTGGGCCGCGCAGGGTACGGCCAGGGCGAGGAGAAAGATCGTGATCAACCGCTCCCGCCGGGTTTCCAGGGTGCGGGTGACGATGGTTGCCATCGTGTCGCAGCCCAGCCCTAACACCATCGGAATCACTGCCCGACCCGATAATCCGATCGCCTTAAATAACCGATCCAGCATCAAAGACAGCCGGGGCAAATAACCGCTGTCTTCCAATAGGGAAAACATCAGAAAATAGGTCCCGACCACGGGCAGGACGATCGCGATCGCGTAGCGAATTCCCAAGGTGATGATGCCGTATTCGTTGGCTAACAAATCCTGCAAAATCGGCCAGGGAATCACGGCGGAAACAAACTGATTCACCGCCGGATTGATGTAGGTTTCAAAAAAGGTTTCGATCCCGTCAACTAGGGTTCCCGCCCCGAATTCTCCCACGAACTTGTAAACGCCGAAATAGAGGATCAGCAACAGCAGGGGAAACCCGGTGATCGGATTGACGGTTATTTGGTGCAGGCGTTCCGCCATCGGTTGCCCTTTCGGCGCCGACTCCGAGAGCACCGAACCTTCCACCTCCCAGGCCTTTTCCTGGCGACTCATGGCGATGGCGCTGGTCAGGGGGACGTCGAGTTGCAACTGGGCCTCCACGATTGCCCGGTCGTATTCCGTCCGGCGGGGACTGGCCGCGATCGCCTCCCACAGATCCGGGTCCCGCTGCAAAATCAGCACCGCCAGCCCTCTCGGGGACAGGTTGTAGGCCTCGAACAGGCGGCTATCTTTTTCTAACAGAGATTCGATCTGGGCGATCGCGGTTTCGATCGCGGGAGGATACGCGAGAGGACTCAACATAGTCTGCCACCTTGCACTTCAATTCCTGGACGCCGATATTGCGGGCCGCGGCCGTCAGCACCACGGGGATGCCCAACTGTTTCTGGAGGCGATCGGCATTAATTTCGATGCCCAACTGATAGGCTTCGTCAATTAGATTCACCACCAACAAAACCGGCAGTCCCGCCTCGAGCAGTTGCAGGGTAAAATTGAGCATCCGCCCCAAATGTTTGGCGTCCACGACGTGAATCACCAGATCCGGGGGCGTCCTCAGCAGCAGGTCCCGCCCCACCCGTTCTTCCTCGGTGATCGGCATCAGGGAATACATCCCCGGCGTGTCCAACACCGCGATCGCCGTTTCTCCAACTTGCATCTGCCCCCGGGAAACGTCCACCGTCGTCCCCGGGTAGTTGGAGACGGTGACGTAACGGCTGGTGAGGGCGTTAAATAACACGCTTTTTCCCACGTTCGGCGACCCCACCAAAGCCACCGTCGGCAGGGGGGTCGATCGTCCGGCGTCGCGACTCCGGCGACTTCCGAACCAGTCCCGCCAAGATCGTCGCGGCGACGAGATCCGGGCGGGACAGGTTTTGGGGCAGTGATGGCAACTCATTTGGCCTCCTGTTCGAGTCAGTTATCAATAAAAATTCTCAACTATACGGCTACTTTAATTCTAGGAGATGGCAGAAATAAACGTCAAGAACAGGTGGATTGGGGAGGGGGCCAGGGTATCAGCATCTGTCCCCGCGCCCCCGAAATATGTCAGTCCGCAGTCGAGATGTTAAGTGCCACAACTGTCGGCGCCCAGGGCGCCCACGGCGGGCTGCTCGCCTTTGAGCTTGGCGAGATCTTCACCATTGTACACCGCCCGGAGTCCGGTGGCGATCGATCCGGCTGTTTCCACCGGCAAAACGCCGCACTGGGTCAAGATCTGCTTCGGGTTGTTGCCGATGCCGCTGGCCAGCACCGCCCGACAGTCCTTGAGGACGTCGGCCACCCGTTGCCACCGTTCAAAGCCGTGTCCCTCCTCCGGGGCGAGACGTTCTTCCACCAAAGCGAACCCCGCCTCGGTTTTCTCCCAAATCTGGAACTGGTCTGCCTGTCCGAGGTGCCGGTTCACCAGGACGCCTTCCACCGTAGCGACGGCGACGTAGGGGCGATCTTTCGTATCGACGGGGATCAGTTTTTTGGAACAGTCAATTAGGCAACCGTGGAATTCCTCCGACTGGTCGGCCCCCAACAGGCCCACCGCGTCGGCGCGGCAGCGGGTGCAGTGGCGCATCTGGGGCAGATACTGCTCGCACTCCTTGCGGATTTTCGCCATCGTCAGGCCGTCGGGTTCGGTGAGTCCCTCGAAGGGGGTTTCCGCCGTGGGGAAGATGGCCATCGCGTTGAACAGGTCGGCCCCCAACTCCGCCATTTTTTTGGCGACTTCGACGGCGTGGTGGTCGTTGATACCGGGCATGATGATGCAGTTAATTTTCACCGTCACCCCGGCGGCTTTGAGTCCGGTTACGGCGGCGATTTGCCGTTTCAGCAACAATTCCGCACCTTTTCGGCCTTGGTAGACGTTTTTTTCGTCCCGCACCCAGCGGTAAACTTTGCGGGTGATTTCCGGGTCGATCGCATTAATGGTAACGGTGACGTGGCTGACGCCAATGCGGGCGATTTCATCGATATATTCCGGTTTTAATCCCAAACCGTTGGTCGCCAAACAGAGGATCAGATCCGGGTATTTATCCCGCAGCAGCCGCATGGTTCCCAAGGTTTCCTCGGGGTTGGCGAAGGGATCGCCGGGACCGGCAATTCCCGCCACCGTGATTCTCGGTTCTTTTTCCAGCACTTTTTCCATGTAGGATAACGCCTGGGAGGGGGAGAGGATAGTGCTGGTGACGCCGGGTCTGCTTTCGTTGACGCAGTCGTATTTGCGGTTGCAGTAGTTGCACTGGATGTTGCACTTGGGGGCGACGGGGAGATGGACGCGCCCGAACTGTCCCTTGACTTTGGGGTTGAAGCAGGGGTGCTGTTCAAAATTGATGGTGGGAACGTTGAGTGTGGCTGTCATGATTGTGCTCCTTAGATTCGGCGGGGTGGGGCGGAAAAACCCGTTTTGGCAATTCGTTGGTGCGATCGCGCTCCGGGAGAAATAAAGAAGGCGAGAACGGTCAATTTCCGTGGCGGAAATTCCCGGATTTGCGAGGCGAGTGGGTGAAGCTTTTCTCGATTTGAGCCTCGAATTGCCTACCATGTTAACCCCAACGTTACGGGGAGTCTGTATTCAAAAACACAAAAAAAGGCAATTTTAAAAAAAATTGCCAATTTTGACCGTCTGACTTGTTTTTATTGGGATCAAAAAGACAATGGATAATTGCCCATCATCAATTATCAATTATCCCCGGCTTTCTAGGCGAACAGATAATCTTCCGCTGCCTCCCCTTCTTCCAAGGCGTCGAGGATGTCGTCGATCGCCTCTTCGTTCACTTCCCCGTACCAGTAGTTATCGGGGTAAATCATCATCACCGGGCCGCGATCGCAGAGTTTCATGCAGCCGGTCGAAGAAACCAGGACGTTCAGGCCGCGATCGACCAGTTCCCCTTCCAAATACTGCATCAACGACTGGGCATTTTTCTTGTTGCAAACGCCCTGGGCTTCCCCTTTGGTGCGAAAGGACGCGCAAACAAAAATGTGATGATCTGGCTTTTTCAGTTTACCCATCGGAGTTTCCTCCCATTGTCATTAAAGATATCCATTGGTAGTTCAAAAGTCGGTTGAGGAGTGAGGAAGGAGGAGTGAGGAGGGAGACAAAGTTTCTCTTTTCTCGTTTCTCTTTTCTCGCTTCTCAATGGGTCATAATTTTGACTTTTGACTTTTGATTTTGACTCGATAAAAGGGGGAGAAGTGGGAAGGATTGACCCTCCCCATTCTCCGTTTCCCGTCGGTTTACAGGACCAACTCGAAGGTTTCATCGGGATCGTCGCGATCCTTGCGATCGAGGATGGTGTTGATGATGGTGGACAGCAGGTGCATACTGCCACGGTAGCCGACGCTGGGGAAGTAGCTGTGACCCACGCGGTCGAGGATCGGCCAGCCGAAGCGGACGAGGGGAATATCTTCCGCCCGGGCGATATGCTTGCCGTAGACGTTGGTGATCAACAGGTCAACGGGTTCGTTCTTGATCAACTGGTGCAGGTAGAACATATCTGCGTCCGCCTTGACGATCGCTTCGGGAACCCAATCTTTGAGGATTTCCTGGCAGCGATTTTCAAAATAGCGGGAAGTCGTCCCCGTGATCACATAGACCGGTTTGGCGCCGCAACTGACCAAGAATTCCGTCAGGGGGACGACCTGATCCGGATCGCCGGACACCGCCACCCGCTTATTGTAGAGGTACTGCTGCCAGTCGGTCATGATATCGACCAACCGGCCGCGATCGTCCGTCAAGCTTTCGGTGGGTTCGACACCCGTGGCTTCCATGACCGCTTGGATGAAGCGATCGGTTGCCGCGATGCCGATGGGCAGATCCAGCAGATCGTAATCGACGTCGCACTTATTCTTGAGTTCTTCCGCCGCCGCCTTGCTGGCAACCGGACCCAACGCCAGAGTCTTGATGCTGTCGCCGGTGGTTTTCAGAGCTTCCACCGTCGTCCCACCCTTGGGATACATATGGAATTCCCCGGTTTGGGGTGTATCCACCACGTCGGAGGTGTCAGGGAACACGACGGACTCCACGCCCAATTCTTTCAACAACCGCTTCAGGTGGCGGGTGTCGGAGGGTTCGACGTATCCCGGAATCAGGTTGATCTGATTTTTGGGGCTGTCTTTTTCCGCCAGGTACGTGACCATCGCCTTGGTCATGTTGGACCAGCCGGTGATGTGGGTGCCGACGTAGCTGGGGGTGTTGGCGTGGATGACCACTTTTCCATCCGGAATCAAGCCGCTTTCGCGAGACTCGTCGATTAGGGAGGGAATGTCATCTCCGATGGTTTCCGACAGGCAGGTCGTGTTGATGGCGATCACGTCGGGGTTGTACAGCTTGTACATCGTCGTGAAGGCCTGCCGCAGGTTGGCGCCGCCGCCGAACACCGCCGAACCTTCCGTAAAGGAACTGGTTGCCGCCATGACTGGCTCTTTGTAGTGGCGGGTTAGGTGGGAACGGTGATAGGAGCAGCAGCCTTGGGAACCGTGGGAGTGGGGTAGGCAATTGTGAATCCCCAGGGCGGCGTACATGGCGCCGATGGGCTGGCAGGTTTTCGCCGGGTTGATGCGTAGGGCTTGGCGTTCTGTAATTTCTTTGGGGGTTGCTTCTAACATGATTCGCTTCCTCGATCTCTTGATGTGGACGGTGGGTGATGGAGGGTGTGGGGTGTAGGGTGTAGGGTGTAGGGAAAGTCAAACATTCCCTATTCCCTATTCCCTATTCCCTATTCCCTATTGCTTGCGCGCGGTGCCTTACTTCTGCCAGGGGGCTTTGATGTATTTCCAAGCCGGCCCGCTAACCCGCAGGTCGATATCTTTGGCGAAGTTGACCGCACCTTTGAACCCGGCAAAGGGACCGCCGTAGTCGTAGCTGTGCAACTGTTTGGAGGGAATGCCAAACTTCTCGATGATGTACTTGTCTTTGATGCCGGACCCGATCAAGTCGGGCTTGAAGCGTTCGATGAGGACATCGAGTTCGTGGTGGGAGATGTTGTCCACCAACAGGGTGCCTTCGCCCATGTCGGGGATCATGCCGCCATATTCACCGATGATGCCTTCTTCCCGCAATTTTTGCAGAACATCTTCCGAAGGGGGATTGTACAGTTCCGGGTCGGGTTGCACTTCGATTTCTTCGATGTTGCGGCTGTCCGCGTCAACTTTGATTTTGGGCAGTGCCTGACGGCCTTCGTAGTCGTCCCGGTGAGCGAATTCGTAGCCCGCAACAACGGTTTTCATGCCCAAATCGGCGAACAGTTCTTGGTAGTGGTGGGCGCGGGAACCGCCGACGAACAGGAAGACGGTTTTTCCTTCGAGACGTTCGCGGTAGGGGGCGATTTTCGCTTCCGCTTCGGCGACTTCTTCGGCCAAGACCGCTTCGACACGTTCCGTCAGGGCGGGGTCGTCGAAGAAGCTGGCGATCTTCCGCATACTCTTGGCGAAGGCGTGCACGCCGATGAAGTTGACTTTCACCCAGGGGACGCCGTACTTGGTTTCCATCATCGTCGCCATGTAGTTGATGGAACGGTGGCACATGACGAGGTTGACTTTGGCCAGGTGGGCGCGGGTGGCTTCGTCGTAGGAACCGTCACCGCTGAATTTGGAGACGACGGTGATGCCGCATTTTTCCAGAACCCGCTCGATTTCCCAGGCATCCCCGCCGATGTTGTATTCGCCCATCAGGTTGACGGTGTAGCCGGGGATTTCTTCCGTTTCCGTGTCGGCGCCGACCCAGTTCTTGAAGAAGCCGTTGTTGGCGATGTGGTGGCCGGCGGACTGGCTGACGCCTTTGTATCCTTCGCAGTTGAAGGCGACGACGCTGATGCCGAGGGCTTCGCTCATTTCTTTGGCTGCGCCCTGGATGTCATCCCCGATCAGTCCCACCGGACAGGTGGAGTGGACGCTGATGGCTTTGGGCTTGAAGATGTCGTAGGCTTCCTGGATGGCGGTTTTGAGTTTGCCGACGCCGCCGAATACGATGTCGTGTTCGTTCAGGTCGGTGGAGAAGCTGTAGTTGATGAAGTCCTGACCGACTTCTCTGGGTTTGAATTGGTTGCGACGGGTCATCCAGGCGTAGTAGGAACAGCCGATGGGGCCGTGGACGATGTGGACGATATCTCCGAAGGGACCGACGACCACCCCTTTACATCCGGCGTAGGCGCATCCCCGTTGGGTGATAATGCCGGGAGTGGTGCGGGCGTTGGCGTCGATTTCCTGTTGGGGATCGTCATTGCGGACGACGATGTGCTTGCCCCGCTTTTTACCGACTTTCCGGGGATAGGCTTTGATGATTTCTTCGACGGTTTCGGTTGTGGTTTCTAAACCGACGGGGGACTCGGAGAGCATCACCTGCTGGTTGGCTGTGGCGGATTGCTTCTCGAGGTCTGTTTGGGGTGATAGGTTCGTATTCTCAGTCATTCTCTAATCTCCTCTTGCAGGGAGGATTTCCGATGTTTTGGGACGCTCAGAAATCCGGGTATTGGGCGTGGCTGTCGGGGCCGGACGGTGGCGATCGCTTTCGGATGAAAAACGGGGGATTTTTGAAGGGACGGGACGAACAGGAGGACGGTCTCATCTCCTCTTTTCTACCCCCGACTTTTCGATCACTCTAGCCGACCGATGGTTGCGAATTGAATTATTCGTACAGGCCGAATTTGACCAACAGTTTTTCGAGCTCGTCATTACTCATGGGGTCGGGAATGACGTGGTTGGTATTTTCGTCGATCGCTTTCGCCAGGTTGCGATAGTGTTGGGCCTGTTCGCAGTCGGGTGCGTATTCGATCACCGTCTTGCGGTTCAGTTCTGCCCGCTGCACCATGTTGTCACGGGGCATGAAGTAGATCATCTGGGTTCCCAGCCGTTCGGCCAAGCCTTCGATCAGTTCGGCTTCCAGGTCAACTTTACGGCTGTTGCAAATCAAACCCCCCAACCGCACGCCGCCGGATTTGGCATATTTTTTGATGCCCCGGCAGATGTTGTTGGCGGCATACATTGCCATCATTTCGCCGGAGGTGACGATGTAGATTTCCTGGGCTTTTCCTTCCCGGATCGGCATGGCGAAACCGCCACAAACCACGTCTCCTAAGACATCGTAGAAGGCATAATCAAGACCTTCTTTTTCTTCGTAAGCGCCCAACTGTTCCAGCATACTGATGGAGGTGATGATCCCCCGTCCAGCACAGCCCACGCCCGGTTCCGGACCGCCGGATTCGACGCAGAGGGTCTTGCCGTAGCCTTCTTTGCGGATATCTTCGAGTTCGATATCTTCGCCTTCTTCCCTCAAGGTGTCGAGCACGCTCTTTTGGTGCAATCCCCCTAACAGGAGACGGGTGGAATCCGCTTTCGGGTCGCAGCCGACGATCATCACTTTCCGACCCAGTTCGACTAATCCAGCTACGGTGTTTTGTGTAGTTGTGGATTTACCAATTCCGCCTTTTCCGTAAACTGCAATCTTTCTCATGGTTTAGACCTCCTAACTGTTGGTCTGATGGCTTTCATTTGGAAACCGAAGGGCGACTACAAAATAGTTTTGATTCTGTCGCGCAAGTTCCATTCAAAAAGGTCGGATGGATTTGGTTTGCTCCGGAGAGCTAGACCTTTTTGAAGGTTGGTTTGGAACCTACTTTGCAGCTCTCTTTTAGTTCCATGTTTATAGAATAGTTGACTCCCCAGGTATCGACTGTATCTGACGTTACAAAATGGCGAAAAAAATGGATTTTTCTTGGTGAATAGACGGGGGCATCTGATGGATATTTTTTTGGGGGAAAAATTAAGGAATAATAAGGCTTCGATGGGACGAACTCATTGCCACAATAAACAACTGCTTTGTTGTTTTTAAATGATTTTAAAAAAATCCCCCGATATCGAGTTCGGGGGAAAAGTGAGGTGCAAGCTTTTGTGGGGGTCGGGGTCAATCTGTGGTGTCTTCTTCTTCGATCGCCTCCACAATCAAATCCGGACTGACCCGATCGCGCAATCGTTTTTCGATCGCCATTTTCAACGTAATCGCCACGCTGGGACACCCATCACAGGCCCCTTTCAAAATCACCAAAACGCGATCGCCGATCACATCATATAAATCCACATCCCCGCCATCGTAGGCCAAAGCCGGACGCACTTCTTCTTCAAGGACCTGTTGAATCAACAACATTTTCTGCAAATTCGTCAGCGTCCCCGAGGGCACCGGTTTCGGCGGTGTCGGCGGTTTCGGCTGGGGAGTAGAAACGGGTGCTTCCACTTTCGCCCCCACTTCCGTCCCATTGATCTCCGCGAGCAGATCATCGATCTCCGCGAGACAGGCACCACAACCGCCGCCGGCCTTGATGTAGTTGGTAACTTCCTCCGCCGTGGTGAGCTGGTTGTCCACGATCAGGCGGCGGATTTTCCCCTCCGTCACGGCGAAACACTGGCAGACCATCGAACTTTCGTCCTCGACGTCCGGCCGGACGGGGATGCCCCGGTAATTGGAAATAGCCGATTCCAACGCCTCCTGCCCCATCACCGAGCAGTGCATCTTCTCCTGGGGCAGACCGCCCAGATAGTCGGCGATCTCGCGGTTCGTCAATTTCAGTGCCTCATCCAAGGTCTTCCCCTTCAGCAGGTCGGTGAGGGCTGAAGACGAGGCGATCGCACTGGCACAGCCGAAGGTCTGAAACCGGGCGTCCAAAATCGTTTCCGTCTTTTTGTCGATCCTCAGATGCAGCCGCAGGGCGTCGCCGCAGACGATGCTGCCAATTTCACCCACCGCGATCGCTTCATCGACATCACACTCCGCCACCGCGATCGCTCCCATATTATGGGGATGGTGGAACAGATCCATCACTTTTTCCGTATATTCCCACATCGTAAAAATTCTCCTATTTCACACTTGCACGCTTTGATACTCTGCGGGTTAAAACCACGCAGATTCTTAAGTAATCCAAAGCTGGATTCTCAAAGGCATTATCAAA
>NZ_JAYFER010000373.1:0-390 GCF_055795065.1 Lyngbya sp. CCY1209 | reverse complement strand
CGTTCCATCTGTATGGGTATTCCATCCTTAGACTCATCCTGTCCCCCGGTGTACTTTTAAGGGTCTGTGTGGATAGTGTTTAAAAGCTTCCACTTTTCCACTTACTCATTCGAGCAGCACCGTAATCAACCTGTTTTCGATACCTAATTGTGATGAGGGTTCATGGCGGACGTTTACCTTTCGGTTAGTCTTAGATGGTTGGCAGTGGTCACGTTATTGGAAGCAGGTTCTTCCTCAATGCCTTCCGTTCCCCGCTTCAATCCTGGGGTTGTGATTCCCAAAACTGGGGGTGGCTATCGCCTCCTCTCTCGGAGATTGTTAAAGAATTGTTAAGATTCTCCACTTCTCCTCTTGACCCTGAGAGTTCCGACCTCATTTAGTATCCTGTGA
>NZ_JAYFER010000372.1:0-6453 GCF_055795065.1 Lyngbya sp. CCY1209 | reverse complement strand
AGAAAGGCAAATGCAAATGGTGCGGGCAGCACTTCACCATCGAAGACCAATTGGAGACCGACCATATCATCCCTAGATGTCTAGGCGGAAAGGATGATTACAAAAACCTCCAACTGCTGCACCGCCACTGTCACGATGTCAAGACTGCTATAGATGGTAGTCAAGGCAAGAGTCGTACTCATAACAACGAGACGACTGAACTAGGAGCCGTGTGAGGTGAAAGTCTCATGCACGGTTTTGAATGGGAGGGAGAGAAGGAAACTTCTCTCTCGACCCCTAATGGTACGACAGATTTATTGCCTTTTGTAGACTTTTGTTTCGCAACTTTAATAATTATAGGGATTTTGGGGTGTCTGAAACCGGTTCGCCAACACAGAATTTAGAATCAAACCGGGCGTTCGTCCATATTTCCGTTTTGAGTCGGGAGTTAATTGAGGGGTTGGAGGTGCGATCGCGCGGCCGATATTTGGACGCGACAACGGGCGGCGGGGGACATACGGGGTTGATTTTGACGGCGGCGCCCGAGGTGCGGGTGACGGCCATCGATCGCGACCCGGAGGCGATCCGGGCGGCTCGTTCCATTCTCTCAGAAACCGTTCCCGATGGATGCGATCGCGTGCAATTTTGGCAGGGCAATTTTGCCGACTATTCCCCGTCCGAACCCTTTGACGGCATCATCGCCGATCTGGGGGTCAACTCCCACCAACTCGACACCCCCGACCGTGGCTTCAGTTTCCGCCATAGTGCGCCGCTGGATATGCGGATGAACCCCGGCGACCCCCTCGACGCGGCCGAAATCGTCAACACCTGGGACGAAAAGCAACTGGCCGATTTATTTTATATCTATGGGGAAGAACGATTTTCTAGAAGAATCGCCCGCCGCATCGTGGAAAAGCGGCCCTTCCGAACCACGGACCAACTCGCCAATGCGATCGCGGCTTCGGTGCCCGGAAAATACCGCCACGGCCGCATCCACCCCGCCACCCGCAGCTTCCAAGCCCTGCGGATCGCCGTCAACGGGGAACTCGACGCCCTGGATACCCTTTTGGAAAAGGCCCCCGGCTGGCTGAAACCGGGGGGGCGCGTCGGCATCATCAGCTTCCACAGCCTCGAAGACCGGCGGGTGAAACACGGGTTCCGGAATTCTCCCGAATTGCAGGTCTTGACCAAAAAACCCGTCGAACCCCAAGCGGACGAAATCGCCCGAAATCCCCGCGCCCGGTCGGCCAAACTCCGATTTGCGATGCGAGTGTCGGAGTGAGTCCGTTTGGCCAACTCCCAAATTCTTTAAAATTCGCTGTCGGGAAAGGCGGTAAGATGATTAAGATGCCTGATTGATTCATCTAGGAGTAGCGTATCGCATGAGTCGGGGAGAAGGTCGCAAGCTGAAACTGATGGTCGTCGATGACGAACCCGATAACCTAGACTTATTGTTTCGGACGTTTCGGCGGGACTTCAAAGTTCACAAAGCCGACAGCGCCCTGAAAGCGCTGGAAATTCTGGATCAAGAAGGCGAAATGGCGATCATCATTTCCGACCAGCGGATGCCGGAAATGAACGGAACCGAATTTCTCGGCAAAACCGTCGAACGCTTTCCCGATACCATTCGCATCCTCCTGACCGGTTACACCGATGTCGAAGATCTGGTGGAAGCCATCAACTCCGGCCAGGTTTTCAAGTACATCACCAAACCCTGGAACCCCGAAGAACTCAAAACCGTCGTCGGGCAGGCCTCCGACACCTACAAATTTTTCAAACAGCGCACCAACGCCCTCCGCCGCGCCCTGAAACGGGAGAGATTGTACAATGACGTGGTGATCGCCTTGCGGGAGTCCCTCGACTATTCGAGTATGCTGCAAACCATCTCGGAAACCGTCGGCGGGACTTTCGAGGCCAACGGCTGCCGGGTGCGGCCCGTGCAAAATGAGTCCCTGGCCGCGGAAGAATTTTCCTACCGCGCGGAAGGGGAAGCCGGGGAAGAGTGGCCGGAAAACAGCGAAGCGCTGATGCAGGCTGCGGTGGAGCATCGCAGCACCCAGACCGACGAGGCGGGGGATGCCATGACCCAAGTGGTGGTTCCCCTCACCTACCAACACGACCTCCTCGCGGTTTTGGCGGTCTACCGCAACAATCCCCTCCTCCCCTGGTCCGAAGAGGACATCAAGTTGCTGGAAGTGGTTTCGGAACAAGCGTCCCTCGCCCTCTCCCAGGCGAGGCTGTATCAGCGGACGGTGGAACTCGCCGAGCAGATGCAGAACGAGCTGAAGGTGGCCCGCCAAATTCAGATGAATTTGCTCCGCCAGAGTTGGCCGGAGTTCGAGACGGTCAAGTTGCAGGCCTGCTGCTACCCGGCTCGGGAGGTGGGGGGCGATTTCTTCGAGGTGTACGTCCACTCCCAGGGGGATATTTGGGTCGCCCTCGGGGACGTCTCCGGGAAGGGCGTCCCGGCGGCGCTGTTTATGGCCAGCGCCATATCCGTGTTGCGACGGGAACTCTCCCAGGACACCTCCCCGGAACCTGAGCAGGTGATGCACAATCTCAATCACATCCTCTCGGATGATTTAATTGGGAACAATCACTTTATTACAATGGTTCTGGCGCGTTACACGCCCTCGACCGGACAGTTGGCCTACGCCAACGCCGGACACATCTACCCCCTTGTCTGGTCGCACCGGGAACTGATCGAGCAGAATTCCGGAGGGGACGGGGTGACGGTGGAACCGATTTTTATCAAAGATCGGGGCATCCCTCTGGGGATTTTACCCGCGTGGCGGGGGAAGGTGGGCAGTCTCGACCTGTCGCCCGGAGATACTTTGCTGCTCACCAGCGACGGAATTACCGAGGCGACGGTCTTACAACAGGGGGCCGACGGCAATTCGTCCCGCGCCATGTTGCAACAAGAGGGGTTGTGGCAACTGTTGAAGCGGCAAACCGGCCCGATCGATTTGGAGGCTCTACTCGCCTCCATCCGCGAACACAACACGGTTCAAGAGGACGATCAAACCATACTCTCTCTGGAGGTCATGTCGATTGATGATAACTGAGCTACAGGTGCCGAGCGATATTCGGTTTTTAGCAGTTGTCGAAAACTGGCTGTTGAGCAGTTTGGAAGTTGAGTTGGGGGACTCCGTGGATTGGCCGCGCCAGTCGAATCGGTTTCGCCTCGTCCTCGCCGAAGCTTACTCCAACGTCATCCGCCACGCCCACCGCGATCGCCCCGAATTGCCGGTGATCGTCCGCTTGGAACTTCTCCAGAGCGACATCCGCCTGGAAATTTGGGATCAGGGTGAGGGGTACGCGATGAATGACTACGACCCGCCCAAGCCGGAGGATAAACAGGAAAACGGCTACGGCTGGCTGATCATGAACCGCCTTATGGACCGGGTGGACTACAAGTTGCAGGTGGACGGCCGCAACTGTTTGAAGTTGGAGGCGAGTCTGCCGCCTCAAGAATCCTAATGGTTCCCATAGGGAAATTTTAATTTTTGTAAATTTAGGTTGCTTCCTCCGGGGAAGGCCGCGTAATAATACAGGGCAAGTTTGACAGAGCTGATGTTTGAGGAAACTGCCGTGAATTCTCTCTTTCCCCTTGCCCCCCGCTACCGCTTGGATGACGAACTGCCCTGGCTCGAAGGGATCGACCCGTCCCGCCACTATTGGATTCGGGTGAATGGAGAGGAAGAATCGATCGCGACCATCCCGGGTTTGAACGTGAGTTCCCACGAGGCATTTCGCGAAGCCATCCTCGAATGGCGATCGCTCCAACCGGGCCGGGAGATGACCTTTGAACGGGCCGCGGGAGAGTTGACGATCCACTGCATCAGCGAGAACTGCTTCGCGATCGCCTCTTCTATCAACGGCGCCCCCGTCTGGCATCTGTTCGATCGCGAAACTTTGGAAAGCTTTTTGATGACGGCCCATCCCGACTGGAAATGTGCGCCGAAGGACGTGGAACTGGGACGGAAAATGTTGGCCCGCTCCCTGCAACTCTCCATCGCTTCCTAATCAATCTCGATTTTGGTGGTATTTCGTAAAGGGACGCAGATTTAACATCTCCTGGGGAGATGCCAGGAGCCTGACCGTCGTCACCGCGATTTTTCGGTCCGCGTTGAGGACGAACTGCCACCCGACGTTGACGCTAAATAGGGACGTTTTCACCCGTCCGAGCACCTGGACTAACAAGCGATCGCCCTCCAACGGCTCGATCCGGACATCTTTGGGCTGGAGTGTCATCCCCTTGGCTTCCGCTTGCAAATAGGTCGCGATCGCTTCGGGTCCGACTGCGGTTTCTTCCAAGGGTGCCTCCAAAACCCCGTCTTCACAAAACAGGGCGGCGGTGTCCCGGAACCGTTCCCCGTTCATCGTTTCAAAATAGCGCCGGACCGTCTCTTCTTCGAGATCGGCGAATTCCAATATCGTTTCCGTGGAATTGGAAAGGGTCTGGGATGTCATAAACATTTCTCCTATTATTGTATGGCACTAAGCATCTCGGTTCGGACATTGCCAAAAGCTGGAAAGCCCTTGTCTCAAGTTTTAACTTGTGACGTTTGACTTTAAAGCCCGGTTGCTCCCTCTTAATTTTGAATTTTGAATTTTGAATTTTGACTTAACAAATAGGGTCAGCTATCTACAGCCAGATAACCAACCCACAAACTAAAACCTGGTTTTTTTGGTACAAAGCGAGCGATCTAGGCGAGGGGATCGATACCCATGTCGGCGGCGACGTTCCGCAGGACGGTGATCTGCTGGCCGAACTCCAACTGCTGGATGTTGGCCATCACCTGCTTGCCGCGGGTCGAGAGTTGGTATCCGTAGGGCATGGGGATGACGCTTCCTTCCTTCATCCACTCGGCTAACTGATACCAGAACGCCAGCTTCGTGTTGTTGGTGAGGACGCCGTAGGCGCGGCTGACGGGGGTTTTGGCTTTACCCGCGATGTCGCGCATGGCTTGCAGTTGGTCCTGCGGGGGCATCTGCTTGATGTCGTTGAGCAGGCCTTCGGCGAACTGCATACGGGCGGCTCCGGGTGCGGCGGGGGTGACGGTGCGGCCCATTTCGGTGTAGAGGAACCAGAGAACGGCCAGTTGTTCGTCAACCGTCAGACCCTTGAACTGCTGGGTGGTGCGGGCAACGGCGCTGGGGTCGCCGGTCACGAACGCATTGGAAAAAATGGTGGTTGCGGACTCGGTAGTGTAAGTCATGGTTGTTGTCCTGTGTAAGGGTGTTCGACTACCAACCCCGTGGGTTTGGCTTTGCTGGATGTTTCCTCCTTGGCTCCCATTATGTAACGTTCTGTAAAGAAATGCAAATAAAATTTGCATATATCCCCCTTCCGAAACAATAATGGAACTTTTTATGGTAGATGCGATCGAAAGCACCACACTTCACCCCCGATTTGTGGTAAACAGTTGATACCCTCCCGCCGGATCATGATTCCCCCTCTTTCCACCGACGCGATCGCGCAAAAACTCCTGACGCTGGGATTTCACAAAGTCGGCGTCGCCCCCGCAACGGACATCCCAACGGAAACTGCCCGGTTGCAGGCTTGGCTGGATGCCGGATATCAGGCGGATATGGAGTGGATGGCGAATCCCAAACGGCAGGATATATATAAAGTGATGCCGGAGGTGCGATCGGTTATCTGCGTGGCCCTCAACTACTACACGCCCCGCGATCGCCCCGAGGGGGAGGAGTACGCCAAAATCTCCCGCTACGGCTGGGGGCGGGACTATCACCGGATTTTGCACAAAAAACTGAAAGCCTTCTGTCGCTGGTTGCAGGGGCAGGGAGAGGGCATTCAGGCGCGATATTACGCCGATACCGGCCCGGTTCAGGATAAGGTCTGGGCGCAGCGGGCCGGACTGGGTTGGATCGCCAAAAACGGGAATTTGATCACGCGGGAATACGGATCTTGGGTATTTTTGGGGGAGGTATTGACGAATTTGGAACTGGAACCGAACCGCCCCCACACGGAACATTGTGGCACTTGCACCCGCTGTATTGAAGCCTGTCCGACGGATGCGATCGCACAACCGTTTGTAGTGGACGCGAACCGCTGCATCGCCTACCACACCATCGAAAATCGCGCCGAAATCCTACCCGAAAATATTGCAAAAAATCTCAACGGCTGGGTTGCCGGGTGCGATATTTGTCAGGATGTTTGCCCTTGGAATCAACGATTTTCCAAGCCCACGGATGAAACGGGATTCGAGCCTTATCCTGACAACGTGGCGCCGACGTTGGCGGAACTGGCGGATATTTCCGATGAGGAGTGGGATAGGCGGTTTACGGCGTCGGCGTTGCGGCGGATCAAACCGGCGATGTGGCGGCGGAATGCGAGGGCGAATATGGATGTTGAGAGGGATGGATAGCGATCGTCAGGCCCCCAAACCCCCAATTCTGGGGGCTTTGAGCGGATGGAATGGCTGCCCCTATGGCGCCCATTGTCAGGCC
>NZ_JAYFER010000371.1:0-588 GCF_055795065.1 Lyngbya sp. CCY1209 | reverse complement strand
CTTATCCTTCCTTTCGTCCCCATTACTCAGTTTTGCCATACCTGTTCGGTAGTATTTTCTGAGCGTTTTGTATTCGGCGTTTCCGCATCGTGACACTACCCATGCCCGCAGTTGTTGCCAGAGTATGTTATCTAGCTTGCTGAAAATCTCCTTGGAGACTACCCCCGAGTAATACCTTGCCCATCCAGTGATGATGGGGTTGAGTTCTTTAATCAGGGCGGATTGAGGTGCTGTTTTGTGTTTCTTAATCACCTCTTTAACCTTTTCGATGTGGGCTTTGATTGCTTCCTTATCCGGTTTTATGTGGGTCTTGAAGCCCAGTAGTCTACTGGCCCTCCCTCCACTTTTCCCGGATGTATGCTTCCCTTTTGGGTGTTGCCTGATATTGAACCCTAGAAAGTCGAAGCCAGGTGCGACCATTTCTCCATTTACCTCAATTTCTTGAAGTGTGTGACAGATTCTTGTCTTTTCTGGCTTGAGTTGGAGTCCAATGGGCTTTAACCATGAGGAGATAGCAATCTTGCACTGTTCAATGATTTCGAGTTTTGGTGATATGACTACAAAATCATCGGCGTATCTGACAACCGT
>NZ_JAYFER010000370.1:0-485 GCF_055795065.1 Lyngbya sp. CCY1209 | reverse complement strand
TTTTGGAGTCGTAGACCATCCTTAGTTTGGAATATCCACTTATCCTTCCTTTCATCCCCGTTGCTCAGTTTTGCCATACCTGTTCGGTAGTATTTTCTGAGAGTTTTGTATTCGGCGTTTCCGCATCGTGACACTATCCATGCCCGCAGTTGTTGCCAGAGTATGTTATCTAGCTTGCTGAAAATCTCCTTGGAGACTACCCCTGAGTAATACTTTGCCCATCCTGTGATGATGGGGTTGAGTCTTTTAATCAGGGCGGCTTGAGGTGCTGTTTTGTGATTTTTAATCACCTCTTTCACCTTTTCAATGTGGGCTTTGATTGCCTTTTTGCTCGGTTTGATGTGGGTTACGAAGCCTAATAATCTGCTGACTTTTCCCCCACTTTTCCCTGAGACGTGTTTTCCGGCTGGATATTGCCTGATATTGAACCCCAAAAAGTCGAATCCGGGTAGGACTCTTTCTCCGTCAACTTCAATTTCTCTTAG
>NZ_JAYFER010000369.1:0-584 GCF_055795065.1 Lyngbya sp. CCY1209 | reverse complement strand
TCGTTAGATATGCCGATGATTTTGTGGTCATATCACAAAGCCGCGAAATCATTGAACAGTGCAAGATTGCTATCTCCTCATGGTTAAAGCCCATTGGACTCCGACTCAAACCAGAAAAGACAAGAATCTGCCACACACTTCAAGAAATCGAAGTAAACGGAAAAATAGTCTCACCTGGTTTTGACTTCCTAGGGTTCAACATTAGGCAATATCCTGCCGGAAAACACGTCTCCGGAAAAAGTGGGGGAAAGGTCAGTAAACTACTAGGCTTTGTAACCCACATAAAACCGAGAAAAAAGGCAATCAAAGCCCACATTGAAAAGGTAAAAGAGGTGATTAAAAACCTTAAAACAGCACCTCAAGCCGCCCTGATAAAACAACTCAACCCCATCATCACTGGATGGGCAAGATACTACTCGGGGGTAGTCTCCAAGGAGACTTTCAGCAAACTAGATAACATACTCTGGCAACAACTGCGGGCATGGGTAGTGTCACGATGCGGAAACTCCGAATACAAAACGCTCAGAAAATACTACCGAACAGGTATGGCAAAACTGAGTAATGGGGACGAAAGGAAGGATAAG
>NZ_JAYFER010000368.1:0-307 GCF_055795065.1 Lyngbya sp. CCY1209 | reverse complement strand
GAGCCAAGCAAGCCTTGGTCAAGATGGCAATGGAACCCTACTGGGAACCTAAATTCGAGGGAACAAGCTATGGGTTTAGACCCGGACGCACAACCCTCGACGCAATTGGCAGAATACACACAGCAATTAATCAAGGGGAATACTACATCCTTGATGCTGATATAGCCAAATGTTTCGACCAGATTGACCATGATTACCTACTATCCAAACTTCATTGTCCAACGACCATCAGGCGCAATATCAGACAATGGTTAAAAGCCGGGGTTATTGACAATGGTGTATTTGACGACACGAAAGCCGGGACACC
>NZ_JAYFER010000367.1:0-444 GCF_055795065.1 Lyngbya sp. CCY1209 | reverse complement strand
CAATCAAAGCCCACATTGAAAAGGTAAAAGAGGTGATTAAAAATCACAAAACTGCACCTCAAGCCGCCCTGATTAAAAGACTCAACCCCATCATCACTGGATGGGCAAGGTATTACTCGGGGGTAGTCTCTAAGGAGATTTTCAATAAGCTAGATAACATACTCTGGCAACAACTGCGGGCATGGATAGTATCACGATGCGGAAACGCCGAATACAAAACGCTCAGAAAATACTACCGAACAGGAATGGCAAAACTGAGCAACGGGGATGAAAGGAAGGATAAGTGGATATTCCAAACCAAGGATGGTCTACGACTCCAAAAACACTCCTGGACTCCCATTGTATACCACACGCTGGTCAGACCGAACGCATCGACGTATGACGGAAACTGGGTCTATTGGGCAACAAGGAGAGGGAAATCACCAGAAATCTCAAACCGAGAAG
>NZ_JAYFER010000366.1:0-26969 GCF_055795065.1 Lyngbya sp. CCY1209 | reverse complement strand
TCCTGGGAGGGACAAACCTTGAAACCCTTATATCAAGGTGATTTCATTACCCCATTCCCCATTCCCCATTCCCCATTCCCTGCGCGCAGCGCTATAATTGGCAACTTTATCCCAATTGTGTCAAAGCCTCCAGAATTGGGGGTTTGGGGGCGCGACTATTTACAAATTGTTTCCGATTGCTCTATAATCATCTTGAGAGGATTTTGGCTGGTAGGGGCGCAAGGCTTGCGCCCTCGGGAATTAATTCCCCATCAGGATTTCAAAAAAAAGCACTTTTGAAGCGGTAGGGTTCGATTTCAAATTCGTCGATCCAGGCGGTGCGTTTTTCTCCCTTTTGATTAGCCTGCCACATCCGTCCGGTCGTGACATCTAAACAGGTTAACCAGCCTTTGTTGCTGTAAACTCGCGTATCGATACAGACGGCGTAGCCGTAGTTGAGGGGTTGGCCGCTTTTTTGGCTGGTGTGGCCGCAAACCATGACTTTCCCGGAATGGTGGGGTCTGGCGTTGTAGAATTTCGCCCAAAATCGATCGTGGTCGGATTGTTCGGAAAGGGGGCGATCGGGATCGGCGTTGGCGTGGACGAAAAAGTGGGTTTCTTCTTCCCAGCAGTCCACGCAGGTTTGTTCGAGAAATTCCCAATGTTCGGCGGGGACATCTTCGAGGCGAGGTTTTTTACTCGATGAATTGTAGGAGAGTAAGGTTTCGTGACCGCCGGACATTTTCCACCCGTTTAAAGCATTCGGGTGCGATCGCGCTTCCAACATCATGATTTCGTGATTTCCCCGCAGGGCGACGAGTTGTCCGCCCTTGTGGAGCTCGATGAGGCGGTCGATTACCCCTTTGGAGTCCGGGCCGCGATCGACGTAATCTCCGAGGGTTATAATGCGATCGCCCTCGCCGGGATTCACCATTTTGATCAGGGTGTCGAAGGCGTTGGAACAGCCGTGAATGTCACCGATCGCCAAAATTCGCATGGAACTAACTCAGTTACTCTCGTGCAATTTTAACCGCGATGCACCTGAAATCGGAATCCCAGGTGGGAATAGGGCATTTCAAATTCGTGAATCCAGGCGGTTTGCTTTTCCCCCTGTTGATTCGCCTGCCAAATTCGCCCGGACGCGACATCCAGACAGGTCAGCCACCCCTGGCCGCAAACCCAAGTGTCGATGCAGATGGCGTGGCCGATGTTGATGGGCCGGCCGTTTTTTTGGGTGGTGTGCCCGCAAACCATCGTTTTTCCGGAACAGTGGGGGGCGGGGTTGTTGAATTGCTGCCAAAATAGCATCCGTTCCGGTTGTTGCTGGAGGGGCAAATTGGGGTAGACGCTGGCGTGGACGAAAAAGTGCGATCGCGTCTCCCACCAGTCCCGGCAAATTTTTTCCAAAAAATGCCAGTGTTCCTCGGGGATGCAGTTGATGCCCCCGCGATCGCCCGGTCGGCAGTAGGACGCCAGGGTTTCTTCGCCGCCGGACGCCTGCCAGTGATACCAGGCATTCCAACCCAGGGACTTCGCCCGTAACATCATCATTTCATGATTTCCCCGCAGGGCCACCAGTTGTCCCCGGTCGTGGAGCTCGATGAGGCGATCGATCACCCCTTTGGAATCCGGGCCGCGGTCTACGTAGTCGCCCAGGGTGATGATGCGATCGTGGGGTTGCAATTTGACCGCCCGCATCAGGGTGTCAAACGCCACCGAACAACCGTGAATGTCACCGATCGCGAGAATTCGTCTGGGTTTGTAAATCCTACTCATGCACGACCACTGGCGTCCCGACCGAGGCCCACTCAAACAGCCACTCGGCATGATCGACCGCAACATTCGTACAACCGTGGCTGACCGGAGTCCCAAACATATTATGCCAATAGGCGCCGTGAATTGCCATGCCGCCGTCGTAGTACATCGTAAAGGGCACGTCCGGAACATCGTAACCGGGGCCGACCATGCGGGTGCTGCGATACTTGGTTTGGACGGTAAACGTCCCGACGCGGGTGGGGGTGGAGGGTTTGCCGGTGGAGACGATCACCGCATAGACGAGATTGTTGCCTTCCCAAGCCATCAGACGCTGGCGGGTCAGGTCGATTTCGATCCAGCGTTCGGAGGACTGCTGCAACTCCAAAATCCGGCGGGCCATTAGGTTGTGAAATTGTTCGGAGCGGACGGGGGCCGAACCGCCGTAAAGTAGGGCGATCGCCACCGTCACTCCCGCCAGCAGCCGTCCGATATGAAACCCTCGAATTGATGTCTGACCGATTGTCATTTTCCCACCTCTTTCCTGCCATCGATGATTCTATCCCGCGTGTCGGTTAGATATAGATAGTGATTCTATTTTAGTCTGACTTTCTCCGCGAGGGTCAATTTTTGTCCGTTATTTTTGAATGATTTAAGATTGTTAGATCGACCGTTATCAATTTTCTCCTCCCTCCCATTTGGCCAGATTTTCGGTGAGTTGCCGCGATCGCATCGTAATCGCCTCCCAATTTCCTTCGGCGATCGCGTCTTGGGGAAACAAATCGCCGGACAATCCGACCGCGATCGCCCCCGAACGGATAAAATCGAGGGCATTGTTCAGCGTCACCCCCCCTGTGGGAATCAGGGGAATTTGACCGAGGGGACCTTGCAAGCTTTTGATATAACTCGCCCCCCCCACCGCCGCGATCGGAAACACCTTGACGCAACTCGCCCCCGCCTGCCATGCGGCGATGATTTCCGTGGGAGAAAGGGCGCCGGGAATCACGGGCGTTTCCGTCTCTTTCGCCACCCGAATAATCGGCAAATTTGTATTGGGAGAAAAGATAAATTGCGCGCCGGCATTGACCGCGTGAATCAACTCTTCCGCCGCCAAAATCGTCCCGGTTCCGATCGCGCAGTCCGGCAATTTCGACCGCAGTTCGGAAATGATTTCGGGAACGTCATTGCCGTTCCATGTCAGTTCGATCAGTCGAATGCCCCCCGCCGCCGCCGCCATCGCCATCTGTACGCCGACGTGAAAATTGGGGGCGCGAATCACTGCGATCGCCCGGTGGGTTTCGAGTCGTTTGAGCCAATAACTGTCCTGCATTTGATGGTGATTCAGTATAATTAGACGTTTAAATGGTATAATTTTACTTTAAAAAAAATCATGTCACAAACCTCGACAAAATCCAAGAGACGCGGCAGCCCCCTTCCCCCCGGCGCGATCGTCCGCCTGGGAAAATTCGTCTGGACGACGATGTGGCAGGTGATGATGTCCCAACTCGCCCCCCGCAGTTCCTCCGGGGAATACATCCGCCCGGAAAGCCAATTTCGGGATACCGTGGGGACTCCCGATCGCCCCGCCGAGGCGAAACGCTATGCTCTGATCGTGGGGTGGGGTTGTCCGTGGGCACACCGAGCCCTGGTTGTGCGGGCGCTCAAGGGCCTGGAAGAGGCGATATCGGTGGCGATCGTCTCCCCCTCCCCGGACTCGGGAATGTGGGCGTTCGACGGCGCGGAAACCGGCTGTGAGACGCTTCCCGACTTTTACCGATCGCTGCACCCGGGTTACTCGGGGCGATCGACGGTTCCGGTGTTGTGGGATCAACAAAAAAAGGCGATCGTCAACAACGAAAGTTCCGAAATTATCGTCATCTTAAATAATGCGTTTCAAGAGTTCGCAAAATACCGCGATCGCGACCTGTATCCGGCGGATTTGAAAGACGCGATCGACCATTGGAACGATAAAATTTATCAGACCGTCAATAACGGCGTCTATCGCTGCGGTTTCGCCCAAAGTCAGGAGGCCTACGAAACCGCCTGCGACGAACTGTTTTCCACCCTCGATCTCGTCGATGAAACGCTGGGAACTCATCGGTATTTGTGCGGCGATCGCGTCACCCTGGCGGACGTGAGATTATTTACGACTTTATTCCGCTTCGATACGGTTTATTACAGCCTGTTCAAGTGCAACCGCCGCCGCATCCGAGACTATCCGAATCTCTCCCCCTATTTGCGGGACTTGTATCAACTTCCCGGCGTCGCCGACACCTGCAAATTGGATGTCGTCAAACGGGATTATTACGGAAACCTGTTCCCCCTCAACCCCGGCGGCATCATTCCCAAAGGCCCCGATTTGGATTTGGATGAACCCCACGGCAGGGGGGCGGAGGAAGCGGAGGAGGCGGAGGAAGCGGGGGAAGCAGAGGAGGCGGAGGTTGAATTGGGGGTGGGCAGGCACGGAGGCACTGCCCCTACAATCTAAAATCTAAAATCTAAAATTTCCCCGCCCCGGAGAGTGTCAAATTTCCATATCCACCAACACTTTTAGCGTCCCCCGTTGTCGGGCGCGATCGAAGGCCTCCAGACCGCGATCGAGGGGATATTTCGCCTGAATTAACGGTTCGACGTCCACCCGGTGCTCGGCGAGGAGTTCCAGGGCCGGGGCGAAGGGGCCGCAGCGGGAACCCAGGAGGGTGATTTCGTCCACCACCAGGGACGAGGCGTCGATAGTCAGGGCGCCGGCGTAGGTGCTTTTCAACACCAGGATGCCGCGCGATCGCAGGGAACGGCGGGCCAGGGCGAACCCGTCGGGATTTCCCGTACACTCCACCGCCAAATCGAAACCGCGATCGGCCACGGCGTCGGCGAACCCCGTTTTGATGCCCCGATTTTCCAGCAATTCCAATTTTTCCCGGTGGCGCCCCACCGCCAGCAGGTCGCAACCCGTCAGGGCGAGGGTTTGGGCGATCAGTTGGCCGAGTTTGCCGTCTCCCACCACCAAAACCCGCCAGTCCGGGGAGACGGACACCTGCCGCTGAATTTCCAACGCCGCCGCGATGGGTTCGGTGAACGTCGCCTCGTCGGTGGACAGGCCCTCGGGCACCGGGTGCAGGTTTTCGGCGGGGAGGGCGAGGTAGTCGGCGAAGGCGCCGTCGCGGTTGACGATCCCCAAAACCGTGCGATTTTCGCAGTGGGTGGGTTGTCCGCGGCGGCAAAACCGGCACTCCCCGCAGGCGGCATTGATCTCGCCCACCACCCGCCGTCCGAGGAGATTTTCCGGGCCCCGTTCCACCACGCCAACAAATTCGTGGCCGGGGATGCCCCGGTAGGGGTAATACCCCCGCAGCAATTCCAGATCGGTGTTGCAGATCCCCGCCCGCAGGACCCGTACCAACGTCTCTCCCGGGGGGGGTGCGGGGGTCGGCAGGTCTGTGCGAAGTTGTAGTTGCTGATTTTCGAGCCAAATTGCTCTCATTGTCCTGATCTGTGTGTATTAATACCCGAACGATTTCATTGTATGCAATCGGCGAATTTGCCGACCCAGGGAATTTGTCACATAGAATAGAACAGGAGTGCAGTTGTCTGTGAAGTCGCTGACTCCGGTGGCTAGTGGGTGCAAGGCATCTATGGGAAAAAAACTCACGCGACAGATGTTATCATTGCCCGGGCCGGTCTTGATGGCTGCCGGTTTTGTTGTGGCAATTGCGATCGTCTGTTGGAACGGTCATCTGTCCGGGAGTAAATGGGCCGCTATTTTGATCGCCATTCTGGCGATCGCGTGGGGTTTGGGGATGGCGATCGCGGCGGGTCGGGAACGGCGGCAGTGGCGGCGAGAAAAACAAGCCCTGGAAACGTCGCTGGCGGAATTCCGCGATCGCTTGGAACTCGAAAAACAAGAGTTGGAACACAATTTAAAAGACCACATCGACAAATATCAAACCCTCCGGCAAGAAAATCAAACCCTCCACCAAATCAACGCCCGCAAAGATGAGTTTCTCAGACAAACCTCCCACGAACTGAGAACCCCCATGAACGGGATCATCTGCTCCCTGCAACTGTTGCTCGATGAGTTGTGCGACGATCGCGAAGAAGAACTCGAACTCCTCCAACAAGCTCACCAGTCTTCCATCCACTTACTCGGGCTGATCAATCAAGTTTTAGATCTGGCAAAAATCGAATCGGGGAAAGTCTCCGTCGAACTCAAATCCATCGACCTGCACGCTTCCCTGACGGCCGCCCTTTACCTCCAGTTCGCCAACTTTCGTCAGAAAAATCTGGAACTTCACAGAAAAGATTTCGTGCGGGGTATCAAGGTGCAGGCTGACCCGATCAAATTAAAACAAATTTTTATCAATTTGATCGGCAACGCCATCAAATTTACCGATCGCGGCAGTATCACGATCGTCACCGAAATTAGACAGATGGTCACTCCCCGAGGGGAAGCCAACACCCCAATGGCGGTCGTCACCATCAAAGACACGGGCATCGGCATCGATCCGAATCATAAAGATAAACTCTTCGAGGCGTTTCAGGTGGAGGATGAATCGAACATCAATCCCTACGGCAGCACCGGACTCGGCCTGGTGATTTCCAAGCATTTGATCGAAATGATGGGCGGCAGCATCCATTTGATGAGCCCGGGAAGAAACCAAGGCACGACGGTGGAACTCGTGCTTCCCCTGGCTGAAACTGACGAATTTCACGAGGTGGGGGACAATTAGTTCGCGATCGCTTGTATCGCCCGAAACACAAAAAAATGATAAATTTGTCGGCAAACTGATTGCACTCCCTGCGATAGTTGCGAGATGACCCGAATTGTTGAGGAGCGTTTATGAGTATTGCGATCGCGATTGATCGGGCTGTGATACCGATCCTGAACGGACAACTGGGGTGGCTCCCTAACCCCCTTCTCTTGACAGAAACCGTCGCAGAAGAAGGCTACGAAGATGCGGTCATCGCCTCGTTAGTCGCCACAGTTATTGTGATCTTTGTCGTCAGCCGCCTACTCGAAGAACTGTGCGTCCGCGTCGGACTGCCGGCGGTTTTGGGTGACTTGTTGGCCGGAATCGTCCTCGGGGCGTCGGCCCTGGGATTTTTGATCTTCGCCGAAGTGGGGGGGGAAGTCAATCCAAGCATTCTCAATTTTTTGGGAGCCGTCACGGGGGCCAGTCCGGAAGCCGTCACCAAAGCCTACGATTTCCAGATGGAAGCCCTGATCGACAGAACGGCGACTTCGGGTTTGTTGGTGCTGTTATTTGTCACCGGGCTCGAATCGGATTTGGGCGAGTTGATCCGCGTCGGGGGGCAGGCGGCGACGGTGGCCTGTTCGGGGGTAGCTATCCCCTTCGTTCTGGGCAGTTTGATGCTCATTTACGTCTTTCACATCGCCACCATTCCGGCTTTATTTGCGGGGGCGGCACTGACGGCGACCAGCATCGGCATTACAGCCAAAGTTATGCAGGATATCGGTGTTCTCAAATCCAAAGAAGGTCAAATTATTTTGGGGGCGGCAATTTTGGACGATATTTTGGGAATTGTCGTCCTGGCGGTGATGTTGAGTTTGGTGGCGACCGGAACGGTTGAAATTGCGACGATCGCCTCCCTTTTATTCAGTGCCACTTTGTTCGTTTTGGGGGCGGTGTTGCTGAACCGGTATTTCGCCCCAATTTTTGAAGCGATCGCCGACCGATTTAAAAGTCCGGGGGCGTTGATGACCCTAGCCGTCCTGTTTTTGGCGTTGCTGTCCCTGCTGGGTGTGGCGGCGAAGTTGGAAGCCATTTTGGGAGCCTTTGCCGCCGGAATTGTCTTGGCCGGAACCAATAAGCGGGACGAACTCCAACAGTTATTTCAACCTTTCGTTTACATCCAGACCACGGTCTTTTTCGTCACCGTCGGCGCCAAAGTCGATCTGAGCGTCATCAACCCCTTAAATCCCGAAAATCGGGAGGGCTTGATCATTGCCGCCATCCTGATCGCGATCGCGATCGTCGGAAAAGTGGCGGCCGGATTCGTCGTCATTTCTAAGGAGAAAATCAGCCGTCTGGCGATCGGGACCGGGATGATTCCCCGGGGAGAAGTGGGCCTGGTCTTTGCCGGCCTCGGCTCGGCAACCGGGGCACTCCCCAAGTCGTTGGATGCCGCCATCATCATCATGGTCATCGTCACCACTTTGATCGCCCCCATCCTGCTCCGATTTGTCTTTCCCAAATCCGAAGAAGTTACGCAAACCGAAGCGATCACATAATCTGAGCTCCGGTTGAGGAGGCGGGGGAGAGAGGGGGCTCCAGGAGGTTCCAGGAGGCTCCAGGAGGCTCCAGGGGGCAGATTCCCCAATCATCTTTAGATGATTTTGGCTGTTAGCTTGGGAATTGATTCCCAAGCGGTCCAGATATTCCACCCGCTTACCTCCGCTCCCCCCGCTCCCCCCGCTCCCCCCGCTCCCCCCGCTCCCCCCGCTCCCAAAGACCGGGCTTTAAGATGCCCCGCGAATTTTGTGAATTTTCAAGAAATTGGTGCCCTTGGCTTTCTTGGTGGGGATGCCGCCGATGATTAAAATCTCGTCCCCCGGAGAGGCGAGTTTCCGCAGCAGGAGATAGGTTTGCGCCTGATCGAGAAGCCCCTCGAAGGAATCGACCTCATGTTCGAGCAGCAGGGGTTTCACGCCCCAAACCAGATTCAGGCGGTGGTAAACTTTCCGGTTGGGGGTGAGGGCGACGACCGGCACTCTGGGGCGCTCGGCGGCGGCTAACTCGGCGGTGTAGCCGCTGCTGGTGTAGGCGACGATGCAATGCAGCTTGAGAATTTTGTCGATGGTGTTGAGGGCTTCGCTGATGGCGTGGGTTTCGTCCGTCAGGGCGGGGGGGTAGTTGGTAAAGTTGATTTCCGGTTCCACATCCCGGGCGATCTTCGCCAACATCTGCACGGCGCGGACGGGATATTTGCCGACGGCGGATTCCCCCGAGAGCATCACCGCATCCGTCCCGTCGATAATGGCGTTGGCTACGTCGGAGGCTTCGGCGCGGGTGGGGCGGGGGTTGTTGATCATGCTGTCGAGCATCTGGGTGGCGGTGATCACCGGGATGCCCTTTTGGTTGCACAGGCGGATCACCTGTTTTTGCAGCAGCGGCACCTTTTCCGGCTTCATTTCGACGCCGAGATCGCCCCGGGCCACCATCAGGCCGTTGCACTCGGCCACGATCGCCTCCAAGTTGTCGATCGCCTGGGGTTTCTCAATTTTCGCCATCACCGAGATCTGGCTGGCATTCCGTTCGGCTAAAAAGGTTTTCAAAGCCTTCACGTCGTCGGCGGTGCGGACGAAACTGAGGGAAATCCAATCCACGCCCTGGGAAATCCCGAACTCCAAGTCCTGCATATCTTTTTCCGTCAGGGAGGGCAAACGCAGGGCTAAACTGGGCAAGTTCACCCCCTTGCGGCTCTTGAGTATCCCCCCCTCCACCACCTGACATTTGACCGCGTTGCCGGAAATTTCCTCAATTTTCAACTCCAACAAACCGTCATCGAGGAGAATCTGCGCCCCCGGTTTGGCCTCCTCCGCCAGGTGGGGATAGTCGATGGCGACGGTGTGGGGTTGCTTCTGATATTCGTCCGTCGGAACCAGGGTGAGGGACTCTCCCGCCACGAGTTGAATGGCGCCGTCGGGAAGCTGTCCGACGCGAATTTTCGGCCCCTGCAAATCTTGCAGCAGGGTGATGGGAGTGTCCAACTCCTCGGAAACTTGTCTGAGGCGAGTCACAGTTTTCGCATGATCTTCATAGCTGCCGTGGGAGAAGTTGAGGCGAGCCACGCTCATTCCCGCCTCTACCATTTGGTAGAGAACTTCGGGAGAATTACTCGCCGGGCCGATGGTTGCCACGATTTTGGTGCGGTTGCTCAAAGGTTTCATAATCGTTTTTCATTTGAGAGAACAAAATTCTCGGTCTGTCGAGTTGTGAGGGAGCGGTCTGTTGTCCGTCCGTAAATTTGACCCGATTCTATCACCGTTTTTAGTCGCGGCAGCCCGGTTTGCCCGATCGTCTCGCCTTAACCTGACATTAAAGAATGGACCGCGCCTTGGCGGACCGCCGGCTTCTGAAAAGCGGGGAATGGGGGACGGCGGAAGGGACGGCATCTCCCGTCGCCCGCCCCGATTTTAACCGCCGTCTCCGCAGCGATCGCGGCGATCGCTCAAGACTGACAGAGGGCCAATTTTCGACTATCAAATAAGTTGACAATTCCCGCCGTCACCGTTTTTTTGATCTGGGGGTCGCACCCCGCCAAAAACTCCTCCGATGAAATCGCCCCTTGAAAGAATTTCTGGGCGCGATCGCGCTGTACTTTCATATCTTCAAACCCCATGGATTTGACCATGTAGGTGGTCAGGGGCGAATTTTTGATGTCGTGGTGAGAATGCTGGGTTCTGCCTTTTTCTAAGAGGGTCAAAACCGTCGATTCCAAATCGTCTTTGGGTCGGTATGGATTTTCAATTTCGGGCAAAAAATCCACCAGAGAAATGGCGACAAAATCTTCCGAGGGCATCTCCCCCATCAGCGTCGAAACCGGGATGACGCGGCCGAAGCGCAGGGAAAGGGCTTCCAAAAAGGCGATCGCGAACAGCTTGCTGCCCAGGTACAACCGCCCGACTCGAATGTTTCTTTCGGCCCGTTCCACCAGTTTTTTATAGGTGCGATCGTCGGGATAGCCGCGGAACTGGTGGAAGATGACTTCCGGCTTGAGAAAATTCATGAACCCTTCCATTTTTTGCAGGGCGGTGCGGTATTGATTGATCGTGTAGGCGCTGGCATTATTGAGGTAGTGGTTGGTTTCGGGGAGCAAATTCCAAGTGTTGTCCAAAAACAGGGCCGCACTCGGATCGGCGAAACTTCGCACGTCTCGGTTGGAGAGGCGGACCGATCGCCTCACCGTTTCGATCAGTTCCGCTTCCGTGAATTGGAGATGCCATTTTTGGGCGATCGCCTGCAATCTCCGATACAAAATTTCGCTGTTGCTCAATTCGATTTTTTCGGCACTTCGGAACGGAATCGTCGCTTCGATACAGGCGACAATTTCCACAGACAACTCGATGCCGAGTAGCGGTTCCAAAACCTTGGCGGCTACCAGGGCGCTCAAAAATTCATTTTGTCCGCCAAAGGGAGATAACATTTGGCCCGGCGCCATATCGAAGATTTCCGCGACGATTTCAAAGGTGGAATCTTTCGGGATGTTGGCGGCTTCCCGAATCCAGAGGTGTTCCCCCACTTGGCGGATAAAGGGCGCCAGGTAATAGGTGAGGTTGAAGTTGACACTCTGATCGACTTGGACGTAAACGACATCGTGGAAGAGTGCCGCCAAAACCTCAATCGGATCGTCCGTTCCTCCGACTTCAAAAATATGTTCGGGGGTGTGAAAATAACGCCACGGCCCAGTCATCGTTTGGACAATTAATTCGGCAATCCGAACCAATTCCGCCCCTGCGACTTCAATTTGAAGCTGCTCCATCGCCCAAACCAATTTGTCCAGACATTGCTGGTTATAATCCTGTTCTAGATCCATCCGACCCATCAAATTTAGACTCGACACAATTATAAATATAGTAATCCGAAATGTTTTTTGGAGTTCTGTACTCCCGACGGTTTTTCTTGACAAATCCTTCCGGACGGACTGTCGGGATCGCGATCGCGTAAACGCCGTACCGTCGCCCCAGACATAGATGCCGATTCCCTGACATCGGCGTGAGGCGATCGCTCGATTGAGGCTGACTCTGACTGACCGGTCTGAGGTTGCGGACGGGTGCGCTCCGGGGCTATTTCTCCTTTGAGCCGATCCATTCCGACGCACCCCCACTCAATTCTACCGCAAACGAGAAACGCAATCCCGAAAGAATTGGGAGATTTTTGCCGGCGGCGAACCCGCACTTCAAGCCTCGTAATCTCCTCCCGAACCGTAGCACCAGGCATCTATCCAGCGGTGGAGATAATATTTTTGTCGGGGGGAGAGGTTTTTGGCGAGGGGATCGAGGGTTTTTCCGAGGGGGTAAAGGAGGCTGTAACTCGCCAAATTGAAATAGTGAAGCGTCCAATCGATGAGGTTGCCGACCCCCACTTGGGGGATGACTTTAAACACCGTACCGGCGTGAAAAATCCCGGTCAAAAATAAGGTTTGGGCGAGGGCTGGAAACTGGATCACGTCCTGGAGAAAGGGTTTGAGGACGGGTTCCCCGAGGCGTTTCATGTCCCGAAAGACGGCGGCGAGGAGGGTGTTGATGCGATCGCCCTCCACGTCGCGATCAACCCCCACGCTCATGGATTTTTGAAACAGCCAGGTGACGGACAAACTGGGTTGGTAGGGTTGCAAAAGGGCGAGGGAATCGCGATCGAGAATGTCGGCATTTAGGGCTTCGTCGATGCCCCGCGTCAGGCGATCGAGGTGCCGCACCATCGCCCCGAATCCGCCGAAACTGAGGGGGGACTGGCTGCCGCTGCTGTCGCCGACGGGAAGGATAAAATTCCAGGGCGTTTTCAAAGGGCTTTTTCGGTAGCAGGGGAAGAATCCGAACAGCGCCCGCTTGAATTCCAACTGCGACAATTCCACCTTTTGATATTGGGGAAGTAAGGTCAAATAATCCTCGAAAAACTCCGCTAAACTGGGGCGATCGGGGTGGGCGTCGAGGTAGGTAAACATATAGGTCGTGCGCCCGTCCCGGGCGGGAAATGCCTCCCAAAAATACTGACAGTGATTTTTTATGGGGGTAAAAGATGCGAAAAGATCCCCCGTTTCGTTGTGGGGATATCCGCTGCCGCAGGTACCGACGACCAGACACACGGCATCGGGTTTTTGCCCTCCCCTCGCCTGCCTGACGATGGGGGAAAAGTGACCCATCGCGTCGAGCAATAATCGGGCGGTAAACGTCTGATTTTCAGAACTTTCTACCGTCACGCCGTTCGGGTGGACGATCGCGCCCTTGTACGGGGTATTTTCCAACAGTTTACCCCCGGCTTCCAAAAACCGATTTTTAATGGTTTCCAGCAGAAAAACCGGATCGACCCCCACGTTGAGAACGTCCCGAACCCAAATGTCGGCACTGTCGGGAAAGCTGAGGCGGGCGGGGTTGTATTCCGTCGCGATCGCCGTTTCCAACTCCTCGGAAGACAGCAAATTTAACTTCAAAAAAGTCTGCAATTCGTGGCGGGAAATATTCCACTCCTGATCCCGCCCCCGCAGCGTCCCCCGTTCCAGCAACGCCACCCGCGAGCCCCGCATCGCCAACGTCGCACCGATGAGAATTCCCAGCGTCCCGCCGCAAATGATCACATCGTAATCCGTCCCCTCCAGGGGTTCCGTCGTTTGGCGAACCGTCTCCGGCATCGGGAGGGTATTTTGTTTCATCGCGTCCCAGAGGCGATCGGCATTTTCCAGTCCCTTTTGGGGGTTTCCGGGAATTTGAGAAAGAACCTGTTCGGTGAGTGACATTGAATCTAAAACCATGCGCCACTTAACAGGATAGAAGATCTGCGTTCGTTCGGCCGTAAATTCTCCAAAATTGATGATTTGTAGTACACTGCGATCGCGACCTATTTTCCCGATCGCCATGAACCCAAACGCCCCGACGACTCCCATCTTGAGATATTGCGCGATCGCACTTCTGCCGTTTCTCGTGTCAGGAATGGCGACAGTTGAAGTCAGCCAATTTCGCCCGCCAGATATTCGCGAACCCAGCCGGCGGGAATCTGGGGGAACCCGTGGCGGGGGAATATTTGGGCGAGAAAATGCGATCGCCTTGGTTCCCGAAACGGGAGGAGTTACCGTTTCCGAGTTTCCGTCTTTTTTCTTTTACATTCCCGAAATTGACGGGGAGTCCTCCGAGGTGACGGCATTTTTTTCCATTGTTGATGAAAATGATAAAATCTACGAAACTCAATTTAACTTGCCACAAATAGCCGGAATTATCAAAATTGGAGGAACAGAAACCGCCGCCAAAGCGTCCCTAGAAATTGGTAAGATATACCGATGGTATTTGGAGATTGTAGGGCAGGAAATGCTGACGAGTGAAATTTTGGTAGGTACGGTTCAGCGAGTCGAAGCCGATCCGGAATTGACGGAAGCTTTAAAAGGGGCGATTCCCGAGGATTATCCGGATTTATACATCGATGCGGGAATTTGGTATGACAGCCTTTCGACGCTGGCTGAACTCCGACAAGCCGATCCCGACAATTCCAACCTGAAAACTCGATGGCAAGAATTACTCGAATCCGTGGGAATCAAAGCGATCGCCGATGCACCTTTATTGTCGATAAAAAGTGTATCCCCCGCCTCGGAATTTAGACCGCCGGACGATGGACTATCGCCCCTTCCCAGTCCCGGAGGAACCCGATGAATACCAATCGAAACGAACGATTTTTATTCAATAAAAATGGTTTTTTATTGGCGATCGCGTTAATTTTATGCCCGGTCATATTTCCGTTTAAACCCGCCCACACAACCCCTGCAAATTTGCGAACGCAAGCCGAACGACTGCGGCAGGGAAATCAAGAATTTGTGCGGGGAAATTTTCGGGAAGCCGTGGAAATTTATCGGGAAGCTTTACAACAGTTCCGAGCGGAAAATAATAACGCCAAAGTCGGGGAAACCTCACTCAATCTCGGGACGGCTTATCGAATTTTGAGTCAGTATGATTTCGCCCGAGAAGCGGTGTCGGAAGCGCTGAAAATTGCCAAAAAAATAGGCGATCGCCATTTAGAAGCCGCGGCGTTGATGGAGTTGGGGGTAATTTATTACAGCCGCAGCGAGTATCCCGAAGCGTTGGAATTGTACGAACAGGCGATCGCCATTAGCCGCGAGATTAGCCATCGGGAAATCGAAGGGCGAACCCTCGATCATGCGGGGGTGGTTTATCGGCAGCGGGGAGACTTTAAAAAAGCTTTGGAATTCCACCAAAAAGCCTTAGAAATTTTACAGGAAATCAACCTAATATCGCCCCAAGCGTTAGTTTTAAATAATATCGGTATCGTTTACGAACGGTTGGGGGACTATCCGCAGGCGATCGCATACAACGAACGGGGATTGTCCATCAGTCGGGAATACGGCGATCGCAACATCGAATCCCGCATCCTTCTGAGTCTGGGGGTGGTTTACAGCAACCAGGGAAACTATCAAAAATCTCGCGAAGTTTTGGAAGCGGCTTTAATTCTCGCGGAACAGATCGGAAACCGGGCGGCATCGGGTCGAATTTTAAACAATTTGGCAGGGGTTGAAAATGAAATCGGCGAATTTAAAAGTGCCTTGGATTACTATCAAAAATCCCTACAAATTCGGCGAGAAATTGGCGATCGCATCGGCGAGGGTGTCACCCTCAGCGGTATCGGATTGGTTTATCGAAATTTGGGACAGTACGATCGCGCTTTAGATGATTATCGTCAAGCCTTGGAAATTGCCCGAGAAGTGGGCGATCGCCCCGGTGAAGCTCATACTTTGATGAGTATCGGCGGGGTTTATTCCAACCAGGGAAAATACACCGAAGCGTTGCAGATGTACCGAGAGGCGTTGGCTATTCGGGAGGAAATCGGCGATCGCGCCGGACAGGGTTACACTCTCAACAGTATGGGGGCGCTTTATTATAGTTTGGGTCAGTTTTTAGAAGCTTTGAATGACTATGAAAAAGCACTGAAAATTCGCCGGGAAATTGGCGATCGCGCCGGGGAAGCCCAAAGTCTCAATAATATCGGTTTAATTTACGAAATGCAGGGACAGAGCGATCGCGCCCTGGATTTTTACCGCCAGTCCCTCGACATCCGGCGGGACATCGGCGATCGCGCTGGGGAAGGCAACACCCTCAACAATATCGGATTAATTTATAACCTCCGACGGGACTACGATCGCGCCTTGGAAACTTACGAGGAAGTGCTGATAATTCGCAGGGCAATCGGCGATATCGCGGGGGAAGGAACCACCCTCAACAACTTGGGTTCGGTGCATCGAAATCGGGGGGATTTTGACAGCGCGATCGCGGCTTACCAACAATCTTTGGTGATTTTTCAAGAAATTGGCAATCCGGAAGGGGAGCGATCGAACCTCAGCAGCATCGGCTGGATTTTAGAAAGTCAAAACCAAATCGAATTGGCGATTATTTTTTATAAGAAATCCGTCAACGTCACCGAATCCATCCGCCAAAATCTGGGCGGACTCTCAAGCCGCCAACAACAATCCTACACCGAAACCGTCGCCGCCACCTACCGCCGCCTCTCCGATTTATTGTTACAACAAAATCGGGTGTTGGAAGCGCAACAGGTTCTCGATCTTCTCAAAGTTCAAGAATTGGAAGATTATTTGGACAACGTGCGTGGCAACCGACAAACTTCTCAAGGTGTAGAACTTTTACCCCAAGAACAGCAAATTTATGAAGCCTACGCGGTCAGCCAGGAGCGCGCCATTAAACTGGGGCGAGAATTGGCACAATTGCGACAAATTCCACCGGGCGATCGCAGCGAAGAACAGCAGGAACGGATCGCCGAAATTGACCGAGTACAACAGCAAATTCGCCAAAACTTCAACGAATTTATCCGCAGTCCAGAAGTCGCCACCCGGATTCAAGAATTATCGACGGCATCCGGCGGACAAAATATCGACCTCCCCAATTTAAACTTACTCCAGCGACAACTCCAACAAATCGAACCCACCGCCGTTTTACTCTATCCCCTCCTTTTAGAAGAGCGGGTCGAATTGGTTTTGGTGACGCCCTTTTCTCCCCCCATAAACCGCTCCTTCGACATCGATCGCGAAGAACTCAACCGCGCTGTTTTGGAGTTTAGACGGGGACTGACGAACCCCACATTGCCGCCAAATTCGATCCTCAACTCCGCTCAAAAACTTTATGATATTTTAATCAAACCCATCGAAAATGACCTGATCCAAGCCGATGCAAAAGTCATTCTTTACGCCCCCGATGGCATCTTGCGATACGTTCCCATCGCCGGACTTCACGACGGCGATCGCTGGCTGATCGAGCGCTTTGCGGTCAACAATATCACCGCCGCATCCCTCACCAATTTGAACCCCGTCCCCCCCGATCGCGTGCGGGTTCTCGCGGGTGCTTTCGCCACCGGAAGTTATGAATTTGAGGTAGGAACTCGACAATTTTTAATGGCGGGACTGCCTTTTACCGCGATCGAAGTTGATCGCATCGCCGAGAGACTTCCCGACACCACAAAACTGGTGGACGAGGAATTTAATCGCGACGCGACTATCCCCCAACTCAACGATCACAGTATCGTCCATTTCGCCACCCACGCCGCCTTCGTACCGGGCCAACCGGAGGATTCATTTATCTTGTTCGGAGACGGCGATCGCGCCACGTTGCGGGAGGTGGAAACCTGGAACCTTCCCAACGTTTCTCTGGTGATTTTGAGCGCCTGTCAAACCGCCGTGGGCGGCATGGGAAACGGCGAAGAAATTCTGGGTCTGGGCTACCAAATGCAACAGGCCGGAGTGTTGGCAACCGTCGCCTCATTGTGGGTGGTGGACGATCGCGGCACCCAAGCGTTGATGGACGAATTTTATCAAGCGTTAGTTTTTGATCGCCAATCCCCCACCCGAGCCCTGCAACAGGCTCAAATCACTTTAATTAACCGGCAGGGAGACGATTCCCACCCCTATTATTGGGCAGCCTTTATCGCGATCGGAAACGGTTTATTTCCTTTGAATTAGCAGGGCCGTTTCATTCTCGGTTAAAAATTGTCGAGGCTGATGAGGAAAACCGCTGATCGGGGTGAGGAGTGAGGTATTTTTCCGGTTAAAAATACCTTTTCATTCCCCCAAATCTCCCGGTCGCTCCCTCTGGCTCCTGGAGCTCCCCCTACCATTTTTCGGGGAAAAATGAAACGGCCCGGCTTTGAATTAGGGGTCAATCACTTGATATCACCCGCCTTGAAACCCGGGGATGGAGTCCCTTGTTGGCTCAGAGCAAAAGTCCACGCCAGCCGGGACTCGGTGGGACACAAAGTGTCCTCAGATCAGATGACGATCCACTTTTTCCCTTTTGGAGCTTGAGCCTCACCCCCCGGGGACAATCCTCCTGATGTCGGTTGTATGCCTCCACTGTTCCACCCGTTTCTGGGTTCCCTCCGCTCCTGGATCTCCTGGATCTCCCTCCGCTCTTGGATCTCCTGGATCTCCTGGATCTCCTGAATCTCCCTGGAGTCCCCCAATTTCGGAGATTGGTGAAAATTATTTGATACAATTCGCCATAACTCGTAAAATTGTTTTAAGATTGTTTTAATTAAGACCGTCTTAGAAACCAACTCACAGATAAAGAAGACTTAGGAGGAGACTCTATGGCGCTCGTACCCATGCGGCTGCTGCTGGATCACGCTGCGGAGCACGATTATGGCATCCCAGCTTACAACGTCAACAACATGGAGCAGATCCAGGCGATCATGCAGGCTGCTCACGAAACCAACAGCCCGGTGATCCTGCAAGCTTCCCGTGGTGCCCGCTCTTATGCCGGCGAAATTTTCCTGCGCCACCTGATTCAGGCGGCGGTGGAAACCTATCCTCACATTCCCATCGCCATGCACCAGGATCACGGAAACTCTCCGGCGACCTGCTATTCGGCGATGCGTCACGGCTTCACCAGCGTGATGATGGATGGGTCCTTGGAAGCCGATGCCAAGACTCCCGCAAGCTTCGAGTACAACGTCAACGTCACCGCCGAAGTGGTGAAAGTGGCCCACGCCATCGGCGTGAGCGTGGAAGGGGAACTGGGTTGCTTGGGTTCCCTGGAAACCGGCATGGGTGACAAGGAAGATGGTCACGGTGCCGAAGGTGTTCTGAGCCGCGACCAGTTGCTCACCGACCCCGATGAAGCGGTGGAATTCGTGGAGCGGACCCAGGTTGACGCCCTGGCGGTGGCGATCGGAACCAGCCACGGCGCTTACAAGTTCACCCGCAAGCCGACGGGGGAAATTTTGGCGATCAGCCGGATCGAAGAAATTCACAGCCGTCTGCCGAACACCCACCTGGTGATGCACGGTTCTTCCTCTGTCCCGGAAGATCTGCTGGCGCTGATCAACGAGTACGGCGGCCAAATCCCCGAAACTTACGGCGTCCCCGTCGAAGAAATTCAGAAGGGAATCAAGAGCGGCGTCCGCAAGGTGAACATTGACACGGACAACCGTCTGGCGATCACGGCGGCAATTCGCGAAGCGGCTGCCAAAGATCCCTCCAACTTCGACCCCCGCCACTTCATGAAGCCTTCCATCAAGTACATGAAGAAAGTGTGCGCGGATCGCTACGAGCAGTTCGGAACGGCTGGCAACGCCGACAAGATCAAGGTTCAAACTTTGGATGAGTTTGCGGCCAAGTATGCCAGCGGCGAACTGAGTGCGACCACCAAGAAGGCTGTTTCCGTCTAATTCGTTCGGTTTTGTTTAAACTGATCGTTTCAACCCGGTTTCCGTTCGGAAGCCGGGTTTTATGTTCTGGGAGCGCGATCGCGCAGAATGCGGGAGTCCGTGCTACTTTGGGACAGGAGAAAAAAACCGGAAGGGTTGACCTGAAAGATGACCGGATTGCCGTTAAAATTGCAACGCCTCGCCAAAAAGAGCCAGCCTTTAGACCGGGTGGCGATCGCTTTGATGTTGGTGTTGAGTGTTCTGATTGGGGTCGTGGTGTTGAGCGGCGATCGCACGACGCCCCGGGTGCGGGAGTTCAGTTGGGCGAACCAACAGGTCGGTGCCGAGGATCGGGGCTTCATCTTGACGTTCAACCGCCCGATGGACCGGGAGAGCGTGGAACAAAATTTGCGGCTCGACCCGCCCCTGCCCGGTAAAATCAGTTGGGCGGGCAAGCGGATGGCCTACACGCTGATCGACCCGGTTCCCTACGGGACGCCGTTCAGCGTCCAGTTGCAGGGGGCCCGGGATAAGCTTTACGGGGAGAACCGCGAGGGCCGGCTGTTGGAACCGTTTACGGGGTATTTTCGCAGCCGCGATCGCGCCTTCGCCTACATCGGGGTGCGGGGAGATGAGGAGGGGCGGCTGATGCTGGTGAACCTGTCCCAAGATCCGAGGCCGGTTCCCCTGACGCCAAAAGATTTGGTGGTGTTGGAGTTTGAACCCTACCCCGAGGGCGATCGCATTTTGTTTTCGGCGGTGGCGCGCTCGGACCGCACCCAAGGTCAATTTGACCCCCAGTTGTACGCCACCACCACGGGAATCAACCCGGAATCGACGGCCGACAAATCGACTTCCCCCCAAGCTCCGGGGCAAGTTGAAACGCTCCTGGAAAGTGAGTCTTACCGCAACCTCAAGTTCGACCTGGCGCCCGACGGTTCGGCGATCGTCGTCCAGCGAGTCCACAAAACCAATCCCACGGACGCCGGACCGTGGATCTTGGAACCGGGCCGCTCTCCCAAACCGCTGCAGACGGAGGGGGGAGATTTCTTGATCGGCCCCGACAGCCAATCCCTGATCATCGCCCAGGGTCCGGATCTGACGACGATTTTGCCGTTGGAACCGGAGGCGGAGGTGTTGGAATATCTGCCCAAGTTCGGCCAGGTGTTGGGATTTTCCTCGGACGGCTCGGCCGCGGCGATGCTGAAGTTCAACTCGGACGGGACGCGATCGCTGTTTTTGGTCGATACCCAGGGCACCGAAACGGAACTGTATCGGACTCCCGAATTCGGCAACATTCTCACCGCCCAATTCGACCCGAGCGGCACGATTCTTTACACGTTGATCACCGAGTTGGTGGAGGAGAGCGAGGAGTATATCGAACAACCCTACATCGTGGCGATCGATTTAAAAACTGATGATATCGTCCCCCTGGTGATCCTCCCCAACCAACAGGAAATCAACCTGAGTCTTTCCCCCGACGGTCTGGCTCTGCTGTTCGATCAAACGGTGACTCGGGTGATGGAAGAAGATGTGGAAAATCGACCCCGCACGGAAGGGGGAGATACCGTCACCACCAGCCGCCTCTGGCTGTTGCCCTTGGTCGCCGACGACGTGGCGGACGACGGGACGGCATCGCAATTGAAGCCGGAGGAACTCCCTTTTTTGGGATTCAATCCCCAGTGGTTGCCGTAGGAGTTGAACAAAAAATCAAGTTAACGGGCATACTTCCCCCTCCAAGAATAATCTTACAACGATTGACTCGCCCCTGTCAACCCTTTTCAAAAAAAATTTTTTTTTAATTTTATCGAGGTTTGAACCGGATAAAATTTTGCCGAATATCGAGTTTTTAACCCATGCAACCTGAAGAGATCACCGAAACCCTGAGCGAATTATTTGGCGAGATGGTAAGCCAACCCGACGAGACGGCTTGGCAGGTGGAGGCTTCCGCGTTTCGCCTGCTGGTGTTGCTCTCGGAAGATCGGAGTTGGATGCGAATTTTACTCCCCATCGCCCCAATTAACGCCGCTAAAAATATTTTCGACAAACTGTTGGAAGCGAATTTTGATCTGACCCAGGAAACGCGGTACGCCATCCACCAGGATATCATCTGGGGGGTATTTCAGGGGTCAAGGGAGAATTTCAATCCGGCGGATTTTCGGGCAGCGATCGCAACATTGTTGGCCCTGCAAGAGCGGGGGCTCTCGGAATTTTACAATCAAAGAATAGAGGATCAAATTCGGCAAATTATTCGCATGGCAAAACAGCAGGGACAATCGATGGAAGCGACCTTGCAAAATTTGAATCGCTTGTATTCGGAGGGGTTGATGGGGGAAATGGAAGCGGGTGCAGAAAATCGGGAACGGACCCTGGCGGCTTGGCGGTATCAGTTAGAACGGCTGTGGCCGGAGGTGGAATGAGGCCTCAAACCAGCTTAAAAGATTGAAAGGCAGAATTATTGATATCGGTCGGAGTCAAGGTCAAATTTGCCCCCCCTTCCAGGATGGCGATGGTATCTCCCCCGACGGCGATCGCCAAATCCGACCCCACCGGAGAAATGCTATAGGTTTCCACCCCTGAGATCACCATTTCAATGGAGTCTCCTTCCGCCTGATTAAACCCTCGAATTCGCGCTTCTCCTTCCCCTCGATAAAAGGTATCAATTCCCAGCAGGCTGTAAGGGGGTCGGAGGCTGGTTCGCACGTAACCGAAAATAAAATTATCGGCCCCCGGACTTCCGATCAACAGGTCAAATTCGTCGTCGCCGCTGCTGGTATAGGTGCGTGGATTTCCCCCGGCAATCACTTCCACCCCCGTAATATCGTGGGGGCCGACTCCGAAGGCTTCGACGGTATCATTTCCGGCGGTGCCGACAAAAGTGGCTTGGCGGGTGGGTTCAAATTGTCCGACTTGTTGATAGTGATCTAAACCCGATTCGTACAACCCGGCTTGAACGGCTGCCGCCACATCGGGATGATCGGCATAGTATTCATTTTCGAGGAAGTTTTGTTGCAACGGCACTTCGCCGCTGTAGTTGATGTTGAGTTCTTGTCCGGATGCGCCTTCGACCACGAACCGCGTATATCGACTGATATCGGAAACCGTCACGTCAATCAGATTATCGCTCCAATAATAGCCGCCGGTGGCGCGAGTTCCCGCCACTTGAATCACGTCCTTTTCCGGGTCGTAATTTTGAATGATGGCGCGACCGAAAAAAGGATAAAAATCGCCGCCGGAAGGATTGGGAAGGGAACCACCAACGCCGATGACAAAGATATCGGAACCGGCGGAACCGACCAGGGTATCCACTTCGCTGTAATCGTCGATACTTCCCGTCAGATTTTCATTGTCAAATCCGTCGCTTTCGTAGATGCGATCGCCATTTTCATCCAACCCGACTTCCACCCCGATCAGTTCGATGGTTCCCAAACCAAAACCGGCAACAACATCATCAAAGGGCCCCCCCACAAATGTCACCGATCGCGACGGTTCAAATTGGCCGAAAAGTTCGTAGTGATGGCGGCCCGTCCGGAAAACTCCAGCCTCAACCTGTTGTGCGATATCGGGATATTTGTCCAGATATTCGGCATCCAAAAAAGAGTTAGCAAACCGTCCTTCGTTGGCCCCGAACTTGAGAAAGTGTTCCAGTCCGTTCCGAAAAGATTGGTTTTGAATAAATGGAACCAGATCGCGGTTATTATTGAGATAAAAGGTTTCGTCGTAGTCGGAAGAAATTTGGGTGAGTCCCGACTCGTAACCCGATTGAATAAAGTGATCCAACCCCGAGGCAAACAATCCGGAGTTGACGGCGTTGGCCACCTCGGGATGATTCGCCAAATAATAGGATTCGTCAAAATAGCGGGAGACTTCGGTGAAGCCGGAGGCTTGGCCGAACCGTTGAAAATGATCGAAGCCGGATGAGACGATCCCCTGTTCGATTCCACTGGACACGAACGGATATTTTTGGAGATAATATTCTTCGTCAAAAATGTCGTAATTCATGGTTTTCTATGTTATAATTATGGCAAGGAATTGGAGCCGATTCACCCAACCGACCTTGGGTCGATTCGACTCCAGTCCCTTTCTTCCAGTCTAGCCATATCCGCCCCAAAGCGGAGTTGATTTTAAAAAAGACTTAACCTTTTGAAGGGTTGAAATCGAGTTTTATGGTGCCAACTGACTTGCTGGAAATCCTGAAACGGGACTATCAAAATTTTCCCGCCGATCAAACCTACGCTATCTATGCGGAAGACGTTTATTTCAAAGATCCGGTTAACGAATTTTCCGGGCGCGATCGCTACCAAAAAATGATCGGCTTCATGGAAACCTGGTTCAAAGACATCCAACTGGACCTGCACGGCATTTCCGAGTCCGGGGACACCATAGAAACCCGCTGGACCCTGAGTTGGACCGTCTCCGTCCTGCCGTGGCGTCCGCGAGTGTCCGTCCCGGGGCGGAGCGAACTGCACGTCAACTCGGAAGGCGCGATCGACAGCCACATCGACTATTGGAACTGTTCCCGCCTCGCCGTCCTCGGGCAGGTTTTTCAACAAACCCGCCGTTAACGTTAAAATAATGTAAATAAATTTTAAGCGGGGATCAGGATAATATGCGCGTAATTTTGATGACCGGAAAAGGCGGGGTCGGCAAGACCTCCGTCGCCGCGGCCACGGGGTTGCGGTGCGCCGAGTTGGGCTACAAGACGCTGGTTTTGAGTACGGACCCGGCCCACTCCCTGGCGGACAGCTTCGACGAACCCCTCGGACACGATCCCCGCCAGGTGAAGCCCAACCTGTGGGGGGCCGAACTCGACGCCCTGATGGAATTGGAGGGCAACTGGGGCGCCGTCAAACGCTACATCACCGAAGTGTTGCAGGCGCGGGGACTCGACGGCGTGCAGGCGGAGGAACTGGCGATTTTGCCGGGGATGGACGAGATCTTCGGTTTGGTGCGGATGAAACGGCACTATGACGAGGGGGACTTCGACGTTCTGATCATCGACTCGGCCCCCACGGGCACGGCTCTGAGGCTGTTGAGCTTGCCGGAGGTGGGGGGCTGGTATATGAGAAGATTTTATAAACCGTTACAGGGGATGTCGGCGGCGCTGCGGCCGTTGGTGGAGCCGATTTTCAAACCGATCGCGGGTTTTTCCCTGCCAGACAAAGAGGTGATGGATGCCCCCTACGAATTTTACGAGCAGATCGAGGCGTTGGAAAAGGTGCTCACGGACAATCAACAAACCTCGGTGCGGCTGGTGACGAACCCGGAAAAAATGGTAATCAAGGAGTCTCTCCGCGCCCACGCCTATTTGAGTCTGTACAACGTGGCAACGGATTTGGTGATCGCCAACCGGATCATCCCCGACGCGGTGAGCGACCCGTTTTTCAAGCGCTGGAAGGAGAATCAGCAGCAATATCGCCAGGAAATTCACGACAATTTCCGGCCCCTTCCGGTGAAGGAGGTGGAATTATTTACGAAGGAGATGTGCGGGTTTGAGGCGTTGGAGCAACTCAAAACTGTTCTCTACGGGGAGGAAGATCCCACCCAGATTTATTACCGGGAAAATACGGTGCAGATTGTGGAAGAACAGGGCGGCTACAGTTTGCAATTGTATTTGCCGGGAATTCCCAAAGAGCAAATTCAGTTGAATAAAACCGGGGACGAACTGAACATCCGCATCGGCAACCACCGCCGCAATTTGGTTCTGCCGCAGGCGTTGGCGGCGCTGCAACCGGCGGGAGCCAAGATGGAGGAGGACTATCTGAAAATTCGCTTCGGGGACGTGGCGAAGGTATAGCAACGAGCGCTGGCGTGGTAACACGCCGGGAATGATCAATCTCTCTACTCCCGACTCCCTTTTATAGGTTTTGTAACTATACGATCGCGCACTGCTATATCTTGAGGCTGGGGGAGAATGAATTGATCATTGATCATTGATAATTGATCATGATCAATTTTTTCTTTGTACCCGACGCCCTAATTAGGCCCGAATCCCAATTTTGACTCAGCGAGGGGTTGAAGTGTGTCGAGCCACTGGGTTTGGCTGACGACGAGGGTGGGGAAGGAGCGATCGCCGTAGTCGAGTCCGCTTTTGAGGGGGAAAATCTCGGCGGAGTCCAGGGGGATCCAAACGGCCCCGGAGGCTTGGACGATCGCCCAGGCGGCGGCGATGTCCCAGATTTTGGGGGTGGCTTCCACCCCGCCGATGCAGGTTCCGGCCGCGACGGTGAGGAAATTGTAGGTAGCCATGCCCAGCATCCGCACTTTAGCGGGGAGGTGGGGAGCGATGGCGACGCTGCGGGAGCAGAGGTTGAAAAATTGATTCGGCCCGAGGACGTCGGTGGTGGGGTGGATGGGAATGCCGTTGCCGAAACTCCCCGTGGGAACGTCGAGTCCCGACCGATCCGGCCAGAAGCCGTGAAAGGTTTGTTTGAGGGGGGGGAGGTGGATGTGGCCAAAAATGGGGGTTCCCCGGTAGAGCAAGGCGAGGGAAATGCCCCAGATGGGGATGCCGCGGGTAAAATTGGTGGTGCCGTCGAGGGGGTCTACGATCCAACACCAGTCCGCCGTCGGAAAGATGTGTTCCCCCTCTTCGGAGAGGACGCCGTGGTCGGGGAAAGTTCGGGCGAGCGCGTCCCGAATTTCGCCGTCGGCCCAGCGATCGGATCGCGTCACCAGGCTGCCGTCGGATTTAGCTTCGGCTTGCACCGCCCCGAAATCCCGCAGCAATTGTTCTCCGACGCGGCCGGCGGTGGTTTCGGCGAAGGCGAAAATTTGGTTCCAAAACTCAGTCACGATCGATATCCTCTCGGCAGTTGCGGCGATGCCCCCAACTTCCGGGGCGATCGCACTCAGCTCTAAGGTATCAAATGGGCGTCCCCTTGTCCGACTCGAGGGCGCGAGAGCCCGATTCAGACGTCAAAATGTCGTGGGAGGGTGCAACAATAAGTCAAAGTACAGATTCAAAACAGGCGATCGAAAATTCCTATGTTGTTGAAGTCTACGACCCGTCACATCCACATTTTTACCGCCGAAATCCAGGATGATGAAATCATGCCCAGCGACCAAAAACTCACCCTCGACGTCGATCCGGACAACGAGTTGAACTGGAACGATGAGGCGCTGCAACAAGTCTACCGAAAGTTCGACGAGTTGGTAGATGCCGCGGCCGGGGAAGACCTGACGGAATACAACCTCCGCCGCATCGGTTCGGATCTCGAACATTTGGTGCGATCGCTGTTGCAGTCGGGGCAAATCTCCTACAACCTCGGCACCCGGGCGATCAACTACAGTTTGGGATTGCCCCGAGTGGAAGCCGAATCCTGAATCGGGAAAGAGAAACTTCTCACTTCTCGCTCCTGACTCCTCACTTCTAGAGTGCCGGGTTCGGGTGCGGGGAAGGGAATGTCCGTCCCCCCGAACATCCGATTTTGTACCTCACCCCGGTGACAAACGCCAGATTGAGAATTGGCGGCGGGAAAAACAATTTCCCGCTTTTTCGTCGCTCCTCGCCGGCGATCGTTTCGGGGGGAGGCGCTAAAATAGTTCACGGAAACAGACTGGCATCAGGGAGCGCACCAACAAACAGCGGCGCAGTCCAACTGAACGTCGTCGCTCCAATAGTTGGGCGTTTGATCAAATCAGGCAGTTCCTGACCTATAAAGCACTGGCGGCAGGCGTCCCTTTGATGACGGTCAATCCGGCCTACACGTCGCAAACCTGTCATTGTTGCCTTCATATTGGAGAACGCAGCGGCAAACGGTTCAAATGCAGGAACTGTGGTTGGATTGGTGATGCCGATTATAATGGTTCGCTCATGATTGCTATTTCTGGGGGCGCTGCAAGCCGTCC
>NZ_JAYFER010000365.1:0-7098 GCF_055795065.1 Lyngbya sp. CCY1209 | reverse complement strand
CTGCGCGCGGTCCTCGGCAGTCGGTATTAGGGAGTCGGAAACTGAAACGGCTTTTCTATAAGGGTTTGAAAATTTCTTACCCCATTTCAACTGTAACCACGTGAGCGCTCGTTGCTATAACTACGCCAGCCCACAGCGCTATAATTGTTAATTATTAATTATTAATTGTTAATTGTTTTCAACATGAACGCCAAATTCCGACGACTTTTAACCTTTACGCACCGGGAAGTTATGCCCAAATTGACGGGAAACCTTACGAACTCAAACAGTAAACCGAACCGATGGATTTATCCGATCCTATTGATAGGGTTTCTGAGTTATGGTTGTGCGATGTGGTGGGGACTCCCCGGGGACGTGAGTTGGGCCGTCGATTCCATCGATCCCAAAGTTGTGATTGATGGCGAGTGGAACTACCCGTACCCGCCACTGCATCGCTACCTTTTATATTTACTGTATTCTCCGATTATTTTAGCCGCCAACTGGGGATGGATTGATTTATCGACGATATTCGATTCTTCTCTTCTCAGGTTCCTGGGTAGAGGGCTATCCGTTTTCATGGGAACGGGAATTATTTTAATTGTCTTTTTAACCGGTTTGGAAGTGTTCAAAAAACGGTTGCCAGCCCTACTTTCTGCCTTTTTCGTCCTCGGCATCGTCTCGATGGTTTACTACAGCAAAACCATGAACGTCGAAGTCCCCTATGTTTTTTGGTTTGCCGGGGCGATGCTATTTTATGTTCGGGCAATTGAGAGCGATCGCTTCGTGGATTATCTGCTATTTTTTGTCGCCGCTTCCTTATCGGTTTGCACGAAAGATCAGGCTTACGGTCTTTTTATATTGCCGTCAATTTTCTTGGTTTACAATCACTTTAAACGGGCAGAAAAGCGACCCCTTATAAAAACAATTATCGATTTTTTAATCAAGCTAATATTGCCATTTTTGCTGGGTGCAATGGTTTTCCTAGCCGCCCATCAAATCCTGGTCGATATCACCGTCTTCATCCGACATCTGGGACGACTCAATTCTGCCAGTTACGATGCCAGCGAATTTTTCGTGCGATCGCAAAACAATATTCAGGAACATCTGTTTCTGATGTATAGATTTTTCCGAGACATCCGGTTTAATTTGGGCTGGCCCCTATTTGCGATCGCCCTAATTTCCATTCTATCATGTCTTTTCAAACGCAAAGAAAAATCCTTGTTGCTCTGCCTGTTACTCCCCTGCTTGTCTTACTACTTATTTTTTATCAGCATCATCCTGTATTCCCGCGATCGCTTCCTTTTACCGGTGTGTCTGATCCTCTGCCTATTTTGCGGTGATGTTATCGCGGACTTTATCGAAGATCGAAATAAGTGGCGATCGCGACTCAAAATCGGATGGGTGTCCGTCATTTGTATCTACTCTCTCATGTACGCCAATTCGGTCAATTTATTGATGCTTCAAGATTCCCGATATACCGCCGAAAACTGGATGGGTCAAAATCTCGACTTTCCCACCGAATTGGGTTACGTCGGATTTCTGCAATATCATCCCAGATACGACCGCCTGGAAGGAGTCGAAGCAGGCGGCATCTCCCCGTCAAACTTATCCGAAACGGTCGAAAAACAGAGCTCGCCCTATATCGTGACGACGAGGGGCTATTATCGCGATCGCTTTCCCGAAAATACCGATGAATATCGGGGATTTCAAGCCCTCGAAAATTCCCCATCCAAGTATGAGTTAGTATTTGAATATAAAAGTTCGCCAATTTGGAATTTTCTAGAAATCAAAACGGCGACCGAAAGGGAGTTTTATGACTCCCGATTCAAAGCCGGAAATTTCAATAAAATAAATCCAGAAATCCGCATTTTTAAGCGCGTCGAAAATTGATCGATAGCGTCATAGATTAGAGGTGAAAACCATCCGGATCGGATTCGGTCGCCCCCAAACAATGTATTCGGGAACGGATTGTCGCCGACGCCGCCGCCACTCCCCGGGGCGATCGATTCCCGTTTCCAAGCCGCATCGGGCGATCGCCGCTTCCATAAAAATTCCCAAATGTTCCGGATTCAGCACACCCTTTTGGGGGAAATAAACTGTAAGTCACTGCATCGGATAACTATGGCCGGTGAATCTCTGTTTACCATTGAACCTGAATATTTAGCTTCCGAAGAATCGGACGACCGTAAATTCCATCACCGCCGTCGCCACCGGGGGGTGATTGTGCTGTTATTGATCGGCAGTTTATTGAGTCTCTACGGCATTCAGATTGCCAACTTGCAACTCATCCGGGGCGAGATCAACTTAGATCGGGCGGAAAATAACCGCCTCCGCCTGCTTCCCGTCCCCGCACAACGGGGGGAAATCTTCGATCGCCGGGAACGCCGACTCGCCAGCAGCCGTCTGGCGCGATCGGTGTACCTCTGGCCCCGGGAAAAATCCCCCGAAGCGTGGCAAGAAACGGCGGAAAAACTGAGTCAAATTGTCGATATTCCCGCAGAAGAAATTCTCCAAACACTGGAAGAACAAGGGTACAATTCCCGGTTGTCCGTCCGCATCAAACCGGATATCACGCCCGGAATGTTCATCGCGATCGCCGAAAATTCCGCCGATTTTAAAGGGGTGGAAATTCGGGGCGAATCTCAGCGATATTACCCCGAAAACAAGCTCGCAGCCCACGTTTTGGGATACATCGGCGCAGCCAGTTTGGAAGAATTGGAAGCCCACCCCGAATACCCGATGGGGATGCTGACGGGACAGATGGGGGTGGAACGGATCGCCAACAAACAACTCGATGGCGTCTGGGGAAATCGCCTCATCGAAGTCAACGCCAAAGGGGAAGAAATCCAAGAGTTGGGAATTCAATCTCCCCGGATGGGTGAATCCGTGCAACTGACGTTGGATTTGAAGTTGCAAAAAACGGCGGAAACCGCCCTGGGAAATCGCCGGGGGGCGGTGGTGGCGTTGGACGTAAAAACCGGGGCAATTTTGGCGATCGCCAGCCACCCGACATTCGATCCCAACTGGTTCGCCGACGGGGTGACGGAGGCGGAGTGGCGGCGGGTGCAGGGTGGCAACCCCCTGTTAAATCGGGCGTTGCAAGGGTATCCGCCGGGTAGTACATTTAAAATCGTCACCGCGATCGCCGCCATCGAATCGGGCAAATATTCCCCCAATTCTACCGTGGCAACTTCCGCTGCCATCACTATCGGTGGAATCAGCTTTCACGAACACAATGATAAGGGCTACGGAACCATCGGATTTCGGGATGCTTTGGCGTTTAGCAGCAATACTTTCTTTTATCAAGTCGGCATGAATGCGGGGGCCCATCAAATTTCCAAATGGGGGAAAGAATTGGGAATCGGCGGTTCGATCGATTTAGATGTTTTGGGGCTCGACGGCGCCAACCACGGCCAAATTCCCACTCCGGAACAGAAAAAAGAATTGTACGATTTGCCCTGGTATACCGGCGATACCGTCACAATGGCGATCGGCCAGGGGTTGGTATTGGCGACTCCCTTAGAATTGGCGACGATGGTGGGTACCGTAGTTAACGGCGGCTACCGGGTCCAGCCGCATCTGTTCGCCTCCCAAACGAATACTCCCGAAACCCAACCCACCAAAACCGCCATTTCCCCCCAGGCGTTGAACGTGGTGCGGCAGGGGTTAATTGATGTGGTGAAAAAGGGAACGGGACGGGGATTAAATGACGGTTCCATCCCGTTGACGGGGGGCAAAACCGGGACAGTAGAAGTTCCCGGACAGCCGAATAATTCCATGTATGTGGGGTTCGGACCTGCGGATAAACCTGAAATTGCGATCGCGGTATTAGTGGAGGGCGGCGGTTACGGTTCCGTGGCGGCGGCGCCGGTGGCAAAGGCGGTGTTTCAGGCGTATTTTCAATAGTCTAGAAACCGGTCTAGAAACCGGGTTTCTATTGAGATCTCTGTGGGGAAATTGAAGATCCTTCTAGAAACCCGGTTTCTTCTTCCCCAGCGATCGCTCTAGAAACTCGGGTCTAGAAACCGGGTTTCTATTAAGATCTCCGTGGGAAACCCAAGATGCTTCTAGAAACCCGGTTTCTTTCTTGGTGGCGATCGCGCCTAGAAACTCGGGTCTAGAAACCGGGTTTCTATTGAGATCTCTGTGGGGAAATTGAAGATCCTTCTAGAAACCCGGTTTCTTTCTCGTGAGCGATCGCGTCTAGAAACCCGGTTTCTTTTTGTTCAACCAGATGAGCAATTTCATCCCCGCCGCCGCTACCAGAGCACAGCCGAAACTGATGAGAAGTGCGATCGCAAACGGATGTACATTTTCCCCCCGGTTTTCTTGCCAAGGATACGTCATCGGTTCGTCAAAAATCAACCCCACCGTGGAAGCGACGATCGCACCCACTGCAATGCCGACGCCGACAATTTGGATTTGATCTTGTAACTGTTGGTTTTGCTGTTGCAAGCGGCGATCGCGCTGGGCTTGTTCGATTTCCACGATACCACGAATGGAGGCGATCGCTTTATCGGATAAGTTGGAACCCTCCACAAAATAGTTGAGTTCGTCGGCGATGCGGGTTTGAAAATAGGGGGAAGTGCGATCGCTCAATTCTTGGAAAAAATCCAATTCCTCCCGTTTCACCTCATATTTTTGTTCCTTGAGGATATTAAAAATTTCCTCCCGTTTCACTTGATAATTTTTGGTATTGATGGCGATCGTATTGCGACAGTGCTTGTAATTTCGCAACAGTCGCGCATATTCCAAATCCAACTCCGCCAACTCCTTTAAAACCGTTTTCAAATCCTCCAATTCCGCCGAACTCAACTGCAAACTCGTCGTTTTTTCCCTCAACAACGCCCGAAACGACTTCACCCGTTTCTCCAACTCAATATAGGTGGCGTAGGTTTTTCGATACAGCGTCCGGGTGTCCCGATAAGCCGACAGCACCTTATTTCGATAGTAAAATAAATCGATAAACTGTCGGTAGGCATCCACCAACTTCTCGCTGGGCAACTCTTCCCGAAACAAGAGGATCAAAACGTGAGGGGTTGCGATCGCTTCCCCGTGCAGATCCGCGTCCACAATTTGCCCGCCAAACTCAAAAATCGGACTGCCGAACAGTTCCCCCACCCGTTGCAAAGGCGGGCGTTTTCTGCGAGAAGGAATCAAATATTTGACCATTTGGCGGGAAAATTCTTCCAAATTTTCAGCCGTTTTTTCAATTTCCGATTTCGGTAAAAATGCCGTCAACAGCAATGTTTGCCCCAAGGAACCACCGACAAAATCGGGCAGAAAAATTCCCCTATCCGTATTCAAATCGTGCCAAAAAGAAATCGGAACATCCGCCGTTTTCTCGCCCTTTTCCCGTTCCGGGCGGCGAAAATTCATCGTCAAACTATAACTGTCATCAAGTCGATGTGTCCACACCCTCCCGGCAATTGTCAAGTCAGACGGGGGCAGTTTTCCGGTTAATTTGAGGTAACTTTGCGGATGGAGATTGACTTGAGTTCCTTCCGGTTCTTCCGAGTTTTCCGGATACCCGGCAATGTGGAGGCGTTCGGTAAATCCTAACTCCTTTAAAATCTCATCCCCCCGTTCCCACAAGTGTTTTGGGTTGGGTGCAAGAGAATCCGATTCCCCTGTCAATCCCCGCCAGAGATGATAGGAGAATAAATGCAAATTAGGAGCGTAAACGGTGGGTATTACTGGTTTTTCTGAATCCATCGGCTCACACTTTGACGAACGTATAGAAACAGGGAGGTTTTGTCGGATTCTGAAGTGGGTGTAACGATGACAGTTTCTTCCGTTTCTTCAATAATTTGAAAGTTGGGAATTGTCCATTTTTGCTGATTCGGTTCCGGTTCCTGGATGTCATCAACTTCTTTTCGTTGATAATCCAGGGCTTTTTTAAATTCTTTTAGGACTTGTGGAAATTGTCCGATCCGGGTGATAATCAATTCCGAGGCTTTCTCCAGATCGGTTTCCGACAGAGCCTTCAATTCCGCCGCCAATTCCTGCATCGTTTTTAGGGCATCCTTTGGCAAAAGCGGCGGTTCCGTTTCCAAGAGTTGAGCGAACATAATCAGGGTTTCGGTGGATTGTTTCATCTGATTATTAATAAAGTTGTAGTTGGGGCTTCAGCCTCGATCATAGCACGAGATATCTAGAAACCGGGTTTCTATTGAGATCTCGGTGGGGAAACCTCGGATCTAGAAACCGGGTTTCTATTGAGATCTCGGTGGGAAACACAAGATGCTTCTAGAAACCCGGTTTCTTCCCTTGGGAGCGATCGCGTTTAGAAACTCGGGTCTAGAAACCGGGTTTCTATTGAGATCTCGGGGGGAAACCAAAAACCCTTCTAGAAACCCGGTTTCTTTGTTGGGAGCGATCGCGGATTTTAGCTTGACTTCTGACCCAAGTTGATGTATTCTAATACCATGAGAAAATGTGCCGCCATATATGAGCCCTACACGACGACTGCGCGTCGCACCATGCCATCAAGTCTATTCTCAAAAGAGCCGGTTCAAATAACTATGAATAAATATACCGCAGAAAATGCTAAAGACAACCTAGAAACATTAATTGATACAACCTCAGATTCTCACCAGCCAATTTTAATTACTGGAAAACAAAACAATGCCATTTTGATTTCCGAAGCCGATTGGCAGAGCATCCAGGAAACCTTACATCTATTGAGCATCCCCGGAATGAAAGACTCAATTGTAGAAGGACTCCAAACGCCAATCGAAGAGTGCGAAGAGGACTTGGATTGGTGACTTATAAAATTGTCTATACAAAACAAGCCAAAAAAGATGCCAAAAAAATTGCACAAAGTGGACTCAAAATAAAAGTTAAAAAACTGTTGGATCTTCTCCAAAATAATCCTTGGCAGAATCCCCCACCCTATGAAAAGCTGGTTGGAGATTTGACGGGTGCTTATTCTCGCAGGATTAATATTCAACACCGATTAGTTTACGAAGTGATTGAGTCTCAAAACACGATCAAAATTTTACGAATGTGGACACATTATGACTAAGCAGTGTCTAGAAACTGGGAGCGATCGCGTTTAGAAACTCGGGTCTAGAAACCGGGTTTCTATTGAGATCTCGGGGGAAAATCAAAGATGCT
>NZ_JAYFER010000364.1:0-18467 GCF_055795065.1 Lyngbya sp. CCY1209 | reverse complement strand
GTGAACCTAAAAAATGCCAAAGGTGCCACCCTAGCCAACTCGGAAGCGACGGGGACTATCGTTGACAACGATTTTCCTATGCTATCCATCGGTGATGGGGAGATTGAAGAAGGGCAAAGCGGTGTCGGGACTCTCAATTTCCCCGTCACTTTAAATCGTCCCGGATTCAAAACCTTAACGGTCGATTATGCCACCATCGACGATCGCGGCACCGCCACTGCCAACACCGACTACACCGCCACCAGCGGTCAGCTTTCCTTTGCCCCCGGGGAAACGGAAAAAACGATTCCCGTGGAGGTTTTGGGAGATGAAGCGGTCGAAAATGACGAACAGTTTTTCGTGGATTTAAGCAACATCGTCAACGGCAATTTGAAGGGAACCGCACGCGATCGCCGGGGTGAAGGAACCATAATTAACGACGACGTGCCGACCATTGACATTGCCGATGCTGTGGTGCTTGAAGGGGACAACCGACTCCAAATCGCCGTATTCGACGTCAGTCTTGATCGCCCCGCCAACCGAAGCGTTAAAGTGCGGTATTCCACAGAAAACGAGACTGCAACCCGGCCAGACTACAGTCCCAAGAGCGATATTCTGACGATTCCCAAAGGCGAGACCACTGCCCCCATCAGGATACGCATTAGCGGCGATCAAAATATCGAGCCGGACGAAACCTTTGGACTCCAACTTTTCCGGCCCCAAAATGGCGTTCTGGCGGGGGACAAAGCGGAACTCCAAGCCACCGGTATTATTCTCGACAACGACGATCCTTTAACCGGCGATCGCGACGTGATGTCAGGCACTCCCGAGGCGGATATTTTTGAACTCGGAACCGCCCAAGGGTCCTTATACGCCGAAAACGGGAACGGTGACTATGCGGTGATCCTCAACTTCGATCCAACGCAAGATACGATCCAACTCCACGGGAGTCCCGGCGACTATCAACTGGTTCCCAATGCTGCGGTAGGACTCATTGACGGTACGGCGATCTACCGGGGAGAAAGCGGAGAAGAATTAATTGGCCTGGTCAAAGACGGCGATTCTCTTAGTTTGGAGAGCGGCTTTAGTTTCGTATAACTTCCGGCCCGAGTCAACCTTCCCCGAGTGCGTCGCGAATGGCGCACTTTTTTCGGGTTTCGGCGAGGAACAGCACCTCAGCCGGCGATCGACTGTGATTCTCGATACCCAGTTGCGGAGATTAATCGGTAGCATAAAACAATGAAACAATGAGGAGAGTCACACTATGCTGGAAGCCTACCGTCAACACGCCGCCGAACGAGCAAAATTGGGCATCCCCCCCCTGCCCCTGACCGCCGAGCAGACCTCGGAACTGTGCGAACTGCTCAAACGCCCCCCAGAAGGGGAAAAAGAGTTCCTGTTGGGTTTATTGCGCGATCGCGTCCCCCCCGGTGTCGATGAAGCCGCCTACGTCAAAGCCGGGTTTCTAACTGCCGTCGCCAAACGGGAAATCGAGTGCCCCCTCATCTGTCCCCAAGGCGCCGTAGACCTCCTGGGCACGATGGTCGGCGGCTACAACGTCCAATCCCTGGTCGGCTTCCTGAAGTCCTCCGACTCCAACATCGCCAGCGAAGCGGCCACGGCCCTGAGCAAAATCACCCTGGTCTTCGACGCCTTCAACGACGTCTTCGCCCTCTCCGACGTCAACCCCTACGCCAAACAAATCCTGGATGCCTGGGCCAACGCCGCCTGGTTCATCCGCAACCCCAAAGTCCCCAAAGCCATCACCGTCACCGTCTTCAAAGTCCCCGGCGAAACCAACACCGACGACCTCTCCCCCGCCCCCCACGCCACCACCCGCCCGGACATCCCCCTCCACGCCCTGGCCATGCTGGAGTCCCGGATGCCCGAAGGCATCGAAACCATCGCCCAACTCAAACAGAAGGGCCACCCCGTCGCCTACGTCGGGGACGTGGTGGGCACCGGTTCTTCCCGGAAATCCGCCATCAACTCCGTCCTCTGGCACATCGGCGAAGACATCCCCTTCGTCCCCAACAAGCGGCGCGGCGGCTACATCCTCGGCGGCAAAATTGCCCCCATCTTCTTCAACACCGCCGAAGACTCCGGCGCCTTCCCCATCGAGTGCGATGTCAGCAAAATGGAAACCGGGGACGTGATCACCATCCACCCCTACAAGGGCGAAATCACCAACGAAGCGGGCGAAGTGATTTCCACCTTCACCCTAAAGCCGGAAACCATCTTGGACGAGGTAAGAGCCGGGGGCCGGATTCCCCTGCTCATCGGCCGCAGCCTCACCGACAAAACCCGGGAAGAAATGGGACTCGCAGCCAGCGAACTGTTCACCCGCCCCTCCATGCCCGAGGACACCGGCAAGGGCTTCACCCTGGCCCAGAAAATGGTCGGAAAGGCCTGCGGACTGCCGGGGGTGCGTCCGGGCACGTCCTGCGAACCGATCATGACCACCGTGGGATCTCAGGATACCACCGGGCCGATGACCCAGGACGAACTGAAGGAACTCGCCTGCCTGGGCTTCTCCGCCGACCTGACGATGCAGAGTTTCTGCCACACGGCGGCCTATCCCAAACCCGTGGACATCAAAACCCACAAGCAACTCCCCGACTTCTTCGCCACCCGCGGCGGCGTGGCGTTGCGTCCCGGAGACGGCATCATCCACTCCTGGCTGAACCGGATGCTGCTGCCGGACACGGTGGGCACCGGGGGCGACTCCCACACCCGCTTCCCCCTGGGGATTTCCTTCCCCGCCGGTTCCGGGTTGGTGGCCTTCGCCGCCGCCCTGGGGGTGATGCCGCTGGATATGCCGGAATCCGTTTTGGTGCGGTTCACGGGCAAATTGCAACCCGGCGTCACCCTGCGGGATATCGTCAACGCGATTCCCTGGGTGGCGATGCAGGAAGGGAAATTGACCGTCGGCAAGGAGAATAAACAAAACCTGTTCAACGGCCGGGTGATGGAGATGGAAGGCCTGCCGGATTTGAAGGTGGAACAGGCCTTCGAGTTGACGGACGCCACGGCGGAGCGCTCCTGTGCCGGATGTACGATCAAGTTGGGGACGGAGACGGTTGCGGAGTATTTGCGATCGAATATCACCCTGATGCGGAATATGATCGCCCGGGGATATCAGGACGCCCGCACCCTCGCCCGCCGCATCGCCAAGATGGAACAGTGGTTGGCGAATCCGGAATTGATGGAGGCGGATAAAGATGCGGAATACGCCGACATTTTGGAAGTGAATTTGGACGCGATCAAAGAACCCATCGTCGCGGCGCCCAACGACCCGGATAACGTCAAGTTGATGTCCGAGTGTGAGGGGGACAAAATCGACGAGGTGTTCATCGGTTCCTGCATGACCAATATCGGCCACTACCGCGCCGCCGCCAAGGTGTTGGAAGGGGCGGGTCCCGTGAAAGTGCGCCTGTGGATTTGCCCCCCCACCCGCATGGATGAAAAGCAACTCCGGGAGGAGGGCGTTTACGGCACGTTTGCGGCGGCAGGCGCCCGGACGGAGATGCCGGGATGTTCCCTGTGCATGGGCAACCAGGCGCGGGTGGAAGACAACGCCACGGTGTTCTCGACCTCGACGCGCAACTTCAACAACCGCATGGGTAAGGGTGCGCGGGTGTACCTGGGTTCGGCCGAACTGGCGGCGGTTTGTGCGCTGTTGGGTCGCATTCCTTCGGTGGAGGAATACATGGCGATTATCACCGAGAAACTCGACCCGTTCGCGGCGGATCTTTACCGCTATTTGAACTTCGATCAGATCGAAGGTTTCGAGGATGAAGGTCGGGTGATTCCGCTGGATCAGATGCCCAAGATCGACGAGATTTTGGGGATTCCGGCGAATGCGTTGAGCAACTAACGTTTTAGAGTGGCGGGGCGGGCGATCGAGCCTGTCCCGCCCGTCAATGTCCGAAATTTTCACCACAGAGGCACAGAGAACACAGAGAGAGAATAAATGGGTCACAACCTAAATGCGTACTGCTATATATTGGCGGACAAAATTAGATTTTTTAGGATAAAATGGAAAAATTGATTGGCTATCAAAACATTGTCAAAAATATTCTCACTCAATATGATAAGCTATCATCCAAAATCCCCGATCCGGATATCGATGAAATCCTGATATTTGACGATGAACGAAGTCAGTATCTTTGGTTTAGTGTGGGCTGGAAAAATAATCGGCGAGTGAATGGGGCTTCTGTATATATTCGGATCAAAAATGATAAAATTTATATTGAGGAGGATTGGACGGAGGAGGGGATGGCGACTGAGTTATTGAGGGAGGGTGTGCCGAAGGAGGATATCGTGTTGGCATTTCACGATCCGGAGACTCGCAAGTTGACCGAGTTTGCTGTAGCTTGAAATGGTAATTTTAAATTGAGGCAATTAGTTTAGATAAGGCTCATTAATATGGCACGAAAAAAGCAGAATCAAGATCCTGATTGGATTCAATTATCATTGTTTGATGTTCTTCCAGGATCTTCTGACAATTCACTGGACTCCAAAAAGCCAGAAATATCGAAGACTACTTCCGATCAATCTCAACACAGACCTGGAAAACAAGAAAGAGTACGAATTGACCAAGATGATATTGCCAATTTAGAGACAGAATCTATCGAAATTTATACAACAAATAAAAAGCAAATAGAGCAGGATTTATGGTTGCCAGAAACCTATGAAGATATCATTAATAAGATCGGGAAAGACAATGCCAGACTGTCGGAACTAATTCTACCTTTGCCCAAGTTTGAAAAAGAGATTGTTCAGGTGCTTGCTGACATAGGAAGTGCCGGATATTTACTTTTTTTGTATGGACTGTCTGGAGTGGGAAAATCAACTTTTATTAGTTCGTTAGAGTGGTCTAAACATATTCCAATCAAACAGATAGTACAAATCGATGCATCTGAATTAACCTTTACCCAGCAATCCAAGCTAAACTCACTAATTAAATGCATCAGGAATGAAGCTGAAAAGTTTTTTTTAGAAAATGAAAGAGATGGCGATAGATTATGTATCGTGATCGACTATTTGGAAAATCTTGATGATGAAAAAGAAAATGATATTTCAGGATTTTTCCGTGATTTAAATGGATTTCTCCGTAAGTATGGCATCCTGATCATATGGCCAATTACGGTTAAAAAGGATCTCGAAAAAATGCAAAAATCTGCCGAAAGCTTTTCAAGCACAATGTTTCACGGCAGAATACCATTTGTTGATTTTAAGGGTCCTGCACTTGAGGAATATCCACAGATCGCAAAAAAAACAATAATGTTTTTTAATAATGGAAAAAATTGCTATGAATTTCAATTAACGGACAACGATTTAGAAGAATTAAAAAAAAGTTACCAATCAAAAGCGGAAAATAAACACTTAATCAGGGATTATCTAAAAGATGTCAAGAGAAAATGGGAAGAAAGAAGTAATCATATATCCCGAATCAACGAAAAAATACCCAAACCAACTGAAGTATGGTTTATTTTTTGTTATCCTAAAGCTGAAGATGTAGTAGCACAGTTTGCACGACGTATTTCAGATACTTCAGATGCTCTTTCTGAAATGTGGAATGCTGACTACAAAGCTCTTTATGCATACATCTCTGATCATAATCAAAGAAAAGCAGATTGGCCAGCAGGGCGTCTTACTCTTGCACTTAGTAGTCCAATGTTGACGACTAAAATCATGTATTTACCGACCAATGCTTTAATAAGCTGCATTGCTGCTTATGCTGAGAAAGCAAATGTTCCCATCACAAAGGAAGAATTTTTAAATTCATATAAAGTTAAAAATCACTATTGTCAACCGGCTGCTGCACGAACGGCACTATCAAGTACACCGTTATGGTTACAGTTGTCTGGCAACAAAGGACCCGGAGGAAAACGGAGAAGCGGATCTATACTAGCTGGTTTGAAAAATGCAACTCCAGCATTTAAAAAAATCAATGAAGATATCTCTAAAAAAAGAATTAGTGATCAACATTTTAATCGGGCAGTTTGTCTAGCTCTAAAAGATTTATACTCAAAACAACAAAAAGAAATGGGTTTGGATTTTAAATCGGAAGCAATTCATCCGAATTTGGGAAATATCAGACCGGATATTTTGATTTCCACCAACGAGAAAATTATTTGCTTGGAGTTATGTTACTCAAACAACAATACTCCTGGCAATATTGCCGATTATGTGTTGAGAAAGCTAAACACATATATGAAACAAATGGAAGAAAATTTTGGTTTATCTGTCTGATTAATTGTTTGACGACCATAAGAAAAATGAAATACACGATCGCACTTCAATGGTCAGAAGCGGACGGCTGTTTCGTCGTTTTCCTTCCCGACTTTGAAGATGTCATGCAACCCGTCACCCACGGCGACAGCTACGAAGATGCACTCAAAAACGCCCGGGAAGTCCTGGAAATGTTGATCGAGTCGAGTCGTTCCGAAGGGAAGCCTTTACTCAAACCCACTTTTCAACCCGTTTAATTTGAGATGCGATCGCACCCCCGAAACCAAAATTAATCTTCTGGCAATAACCGAAATGCCGCACAAGGCCTCGGACGAAACAAACTAAAATCACGCCGATCGAGTGTCAAAATTATCTCCCGATTAAACCGTTCTGCCACCGCCATCACACAGGCATCCACAAAATCGATTCGGGAGTCTTGATACATCTCTAAAATATCTGCCACGCGATCGAAATCCCCCGAAGTCATCGCGATCGGACAAAAACGACTCGTTTCAATCGAGCGTAAAAATTTTACCGCTGTTCCGATTCCCCCATCACGTCCGACCAGATAGGCTATCTCTGTTAAAGCAGGTTGAGGCAACCCAATCGATGCCATTTGTCGGTAAACCTCTACTACCGCTTCATGATTGCGATCGCCCCGGTTGAGCAACGCGACGACAAACCCCGTATCGGCGATCGCGTCTAATCTTTCCACGACAAACCCGAATTTTCGGTTACTTCCGCTTGCAAAATTTCCTCCGCACGATCGCCCGTTTCCGATGCACCCTCGTACAAGCCAATCAGCGGATCGGCATCTGTCTGTGATACGGGAGGACGATGGGTTTGCAAGTATTGTTCGATCGCTTCTTCGAGTAACGATTCCAAGGTTTTGTGCTGTTCGAGGGAAACCTGCATCAGTCGCGTCAGGGTTTCCGGTCGGGGCTTCCAGTTCAGTACAATTTCAAGCATGACATTGGTTGATATCAATATGAATTATTGTAGGGCAGTTTTCCCCAATCAACCGAAAGCGATCGCACCCCCGAAACCCAACAGTCCGGAAGTGCGATCGCGGATTTTCCTACACCTTGTCTTCAGGCGAGGAGTCGAACACCAAGATGAACGAAGCCTGGGGGATCAGGCGTTTCAAGCATTGCAGGTGTCCCTCGGTGTCGGAACGGCTGTAAAAGCGGGCGACAACCGTCCGTTGCAGGTTCGGAAGCAAACGGGCGATCGCCCAGGAGTTGAGACGATCGCGGTATGCGATCGCCGGAGGCTGTGAGATTGCGCTGTTTTGTGGCATGATCTAAATTGCAAAGCGTACAACACAAAGGGCGCCAGTCAGTCTCTTGGCGGGGATCTACTGGCGTTCCTTTTGCAACCATTAAAGTGCAAACCCCACCTGGTTGTCAAGTGTTAGCGCCATAAAATAGCGTCAAAACTTAGCGCTCAAGCGTGGGCGTCTACTCCGATATGCATTTGAAGGCTTTAAGAGAGCGAGCGGGACTCAGGATCAAGGATGTGGCAGAAATTCTCAGATGTGCGGAATCATCTATCCGCAACTGGGAAAAGGGAAGGACGACACCGAAATTGGAGGTTTGGCAGGTTTTTCGGTGGCGGGATTTGTACCAATGTACGGAAGAAGAGTTGATACGAGCGGTTCTGACATCAATGAGAACGGGAGATAAAGATTAGCGATCGCACCAAAAACAACCATTATATAATCAAAACAATGATCGAATCAGAAATTCTGAAAAAAATACAAGGCACATCGATAGAAGAGCGTATCCTGATTATTGAAGCCATTTTGAAAACGGTCAAAAAGGATATGCGATCGCGACAGCCTTCCTCCCAAAATAAACCCCTGCATGGGAAGGTGATTCACTATGACAATCCCTATGAACCCGTTGCGATCGTCTACTCTTTTCGTTGATAATAATAAACTTGATTCAGTCACCCGAATTATGATACCATCGCCATCCCATATCAAACAGCTTTACGATAAAGACTATCTCAAATGGCTGGAAATGACGATCGCCCAGTTGCGATCGCGCCACTATAATGACGTAGATTGGGACAATTTAATCGAGGAAATCGAAGACATGGGACGGCGGGAACGCCACAGCCTTGAGAATAATTTGGTGGTGGTATTGCTGCATTTACTCAAGTGGGAATTTCAACCGAAATGGCGAACCGGAAGTTGGGAGGGGAGTATTATCGAAAACCGTCGGCGTATCCGTCGGGCGTTGAAATCCTCTCCGAGTTGGCAGAATTATCTCGCCAGTGTCGCGGACGAATGTTATGCCAGTGCGCGAAAACAAGCGAGGGCGGAAACTCAGTTACCATTGGAGGTGTTTCCGGCGGCGTGTCCCTACGCGATCGCGGATATTTTGAATGATGATTTTCTGCCGGGAGAGGATGAGAACGGGGGATAAAGATTAGCGATCGCACCCTCTGTCTTGCTATAATAATGATTAATATTCAATTCATTGATTGCGGGAGTTGTCTATGTTGCTACAGGAACTGAAGGAAGAAGCTTTTAAACTATCCCCGAGTGACCGACTTGCGTTGGTGAGTGCTATTCTTGAATCCTTACAAAATTCGTCAGTTTCCCAACCCGATCGCTCCGGTGCAATTCGACGGATGCGAGGCTTGCTCAAAACCAACCAACCCGCACCTACCGACGAAGAAGTAGCCGAAATGTTGACAGATAGACGGGTCGCAAAATATCTGAAATGAAGGTTTTAATTGATACCAATATTGTCCTGGATTTTTTGTTGGAGCGAGCGCCATTTTTAGAAGATGCAGAATTGCTGTTCCAATCGATTGATTCTGGTCGGGTCGTCGGGTATGTTACGGCGACAACCCTCACCGATATTTTTTATATTGCTCGAAGACATACTGGCAGCATCGAGAAAGCACGACAAGCCCTTTCCGAAATCCTGACAGCTATGGAACTTTGCCCTGTAAACCGAGCGGTTGTGGAATCGGCATTTAATTCTGATGTAGCTGATTTTGAAGATGCCATTCAGATAGCTTGTGCTGCCGTTCAAGAATTGGACGCTATTGTGACCCGAGATACCCAAGGTTTTGTAAATTCACCCGTGCTCACTCTATCTGTTCAAGCATTCTTACAGAAATTGGGAGAGCAAAATAGTGAATAGTTTTGGGGTCGGCGAAGATGGCGATCGTACTTGTGGGCGTATCCTCGGGCAAGGCGACAGGCGAAGGATGAGACGGGGTTGCCGTTGGAGGTGTTTCCGGCGGCGTGTCCTTACGCGATCGCGGATATTTTAAATGATGATTTTTTGCCGGGAGAGGATGAGGGCGATCGCCGTAACTGAAATTCCCCGATTTTTGCAGCAGCGAACCGAGGGCGAAATTCCCACGATGAAAGCGTTCTGAAATTGGGTGAAACGATGGGTTAATTCCTAAAGCGATCGCCGCCAGTTGAAAAACTTCTTTAGTAAATTTTGCTGCCATTTATTTTCCGCAAATTTTCGCTTTTTAAACAACAAACCCGCCTTGCTATTAACTTCGGAAAGCGTTGGATAAACGTGGATTCCGGTGAGGGCGGAAACTTTCAAATTATTCGACATCGCCAAAACGACTTCGTGGATCAGTTCCCCCGCCGAGGGGCCGACGATGTGGGCGCCGAGAATCTCTCCGTTGCCGCGCACGATAATTTTACCAAATCCCGCCGTCGCCGCCTCCGCCTGGGCGCGATCGACATCGGCAAATTCTTGTTTTAAGATGTAGATATCATCCCCGAAGCGATCGCGGGCCTGCTTTTCTGTCAGTCCCACCCGCGCCAATTCCGGGTCGGTAAATGTCGCCCACGGAATCACTCGATAATTCGCCTTACTCACCGGGAAAAATAACGCATTTGTCAACACCGTCACCGCTTCGTGACTGGCGACGTGGGTAAACTGATACCCGCCGATAACATCACCGCAGGCGTAAATTCTCGGATTCGTGGTTTGCAGTTTTTCGTTCACTTGAATTCCTTTTTTTCCCACCGCCACTTCTGCGGCTTCCAAATTGAGGGATTCTACATTTGGCGATCGCCCGGACGATACCAAAATTTCATCGACGGCGATGGTCTGATTTCCAGATTTTATCACTTTTTTGCCATCTTTGACTTCCACACTTTCGGCGCGGGATTGATTCAAAACGCGAATTCCTTCCGCTTCAAATTGGTCTTGGACGACCTTCGCCGCCTCCGGATCTTCTTTAGGTAAAATTTGGTCGCGACTCGAAAAAATGGTCACGTCCGAACCCAGGCGAGAAAAGGCTTGTCCCAACTCGCAGCCGATCGGCCCCGCCCCGATAATTGCCAGGGATTCGGGACGGTTTTCGAGGGAAAAGACCTGTTCGTTGGTGAGAAAACCGGCTTCTTTTAATCCGGGTATGGGGGGGATTGACGGGCGAGAACCAGTGGCGATCGCGAAGGTTCTCGCCTTCAATTTGCGATCGTTCACTTCAAAGGTTCTGGGGTCGAGAAATTGACCGTCTCCAAAAATAACCTCGACTCCATACCCTTCAAATCGTTCCGGCGAGTCGTTAGGTTCGATATTTTTAATCACCTGTTTGACGTGTCCCATCGCCTCCGAAAATTTGATATTTGGGGGAGTCGTATAAATCCCGAATCGGGAGGCATTTTTAACTTGATAAGCGACGCGGGAAGCGTGGATAAAAGACTTGCTGGGGACGCAGCCGAACCACAGACAGTCCCCCCCCAGGCGATCGCGTTCTATCAAGGCAACTTTGGCTTTCAACAGGGCGGCTGCGGCGGCGACAACCAAGCCCCCCGATCCCCCTCCGATTACCACGATATCATAGTCAACAGCCATAATTCTTCCTCGTTAAATAATGCGCCCAAGCGCAACAAAAAACCATTCCGTTGTTGGGCTTGGGCTACCTCAGAATGGCGCTAAAGCCCAACAACGAACGACTGTCATTATTTCATCCAATCAAACTGAAACCCGCCTGAGAATTGACTGGGTGGGGACTGAAAATTTTGGCAATATCTAGGATTGGCTGACGGCGGCGGTTTCTTCCCCGCTACCCGAGAAGAATTTCCGACTCACTGCGGCGGTGATGACGTGGGACAGCAAGCCCAGGGGACCGGCGAACAGACACAGACACAGGGAATGAATCGTCCAAACTCCGGTTTTTTGTCCTTCCCAGTATACCCAACGCCCCACAAATAGATCAAGCACCAAAAAGTGAACCCACCCCGTCGCGGCGGCGGTTTCGTCGCCGAAAAAGCGGGCGATATCCGCCAATTGGGGATTAGAAAGGGCGGCGGCATTTTCGGGGGTGACGCTGCTGATAAATAAGTACAGATACGTCAACGCCAACAACACAAACGGAATGTAAGATTCCATCACCTTGCGGGTGACTCCCCAATTCGGCAGGAGAATCATCAACCCCCAAAAGGGGAGGACAAACAAATTGGCGATCTTAAAAATTTGGTCAGCGGGTAACATCATCATTGCCGTATCAATACCATAACTAAAGATTTCCAACAATCAACATTCAGGATAACAAATTTACAGCACCGCTGGCCGAAAATCAAAAATCTGTGTAATCTGCGTCATCTGCGGAAGAAAAATATGTCGAAAAAAATTTTCCAATTTTCTCGGAAACTCTAGCTATTTTCTTTTTTTTATGATATACTTCGTACATAATGGGAATCTGTGTAAAAATTTTATCGGCGCAACCACTCCCATTATGGAGGATGATGTCAATATCTTATCAGAAGTTGCCGCACCCCGTCAACCCTTTTTGGGGCAATTTTTTATCTTAATATTAAGCAAACAAACTGTGGTGATGGATGGTCAAAATTGTCACCGGATTGAGGGGGGAAAAACGGGTCAGGTCGGCGATCGCAGTAGACCGAGACAACTGCACCTGCAACAGCCGATAACTCCAACTTTTCTCCAATTTAACACGCTCCTTGACCCACTCCAACGCCACATTCAGATGTTCCAACGTCGCCAGGGCTAAAACCATCGTGCCGCCGGGGGCGAGACGGATGCTGCAAGTTCCCAAAATCTCCGCCAGATTGCCACCGCTGCCGCCGATAAAGATGCGGTCGGGCGATCGCAAATGGTTGAGAATCGCCGGGGCTTCCCCGTGGATGGAGATAACATTATTGACCTGAAAGCGGCGGCAATTCTGCTCGATCAGAGACGTTCCTGCCGCCGTTTTTTCGATCGCGTAAACCGTCGAAGTGGGGCCCATCCTGGCGATTTCCACCGACACCGAACCCGTGCCCGCCCCGATATCCCAAATCACCCGATCGCCCTGCAATCCCAACTCCCCCAACACCAACATTCTCACCTCCCGTTTGGTCATCAGTCCGGGCCGATCGCTATAACTGAGAAACAGGCGATCGGGAATTCCAAATAGGGGGAGATCGGACAAATTCAAAGGCTGCGCCCGGTCTGGCAATTCCCGCAGCAGCACCACCACACTCAAGAGGGAAAATGAATGGGAATCGAGGTCTTCTAAAGCCCATTTTTGTACCCGTTCGCCTTCCCCATTCAACCGTTCGCACACCCAAAATTGATAGGAACTGGGCAGATCCAAAGAAGAGATTAAATTCCCGATCACCGGTGGAGTGTTGAGGTTGTCCGTCAGCACCGCAATTTTATCTTCCCCCTGCTGTAAAGCTTGGATTAAGTGGTCGAGCGATCGCCCGTGGGCGCTGATAATTCTCGCATCTTGCCAGGGAACTTTAATGCGATTAAACGCCAATTGAATCGAACTTAAATGGGGGTGAAACACCAAATTTTCCGGTGGAAATTCCGCCAGCAGCAGCCGCCCCAACCCGAAAAAAAGCGGGTCGCCCGACACCAAAACCACCACATTCGGATCGGTGGGCATTTCCCGTTCGCGACGAGTCAGCCATTGGCGTAATTCTGATAACCCTTCAGTCAGATTATTCAAGATCAATTGGGGAATCGCGCGATCGCCGAAATAACTCAAATGGCGATCGCTTCCCACTAACAATTCGGCGCGATCAATAATTTGACGCGCCGACTCCCGCAGTCCCGCCGCCCCATCTAATCCAATCCCAACAACGTGTATCGTCAATTCTCAGTATCCAAAAAAATAAGCGATAGCAATGTAAATTCGTCCCAATTCGCTCCACTCAAAGCCCCCAGAATTGGAGGTTTGGGGGCGAGTCCTTTTCAAGGGCCAGACTTTACCCGGCTTCTTCGGCTAAAATCAACAGCGCATTGACGATCGCCGCCGCCACTGGGGAACCGCCTTTGCGCCCTTCGACGCGGATTTGGGGCACCGCTGTTTCAGCTAAAACTGCTTTCGATTCTACTACTGAAACGAACCCGACGGGAACCCCGATCGCTAAACTCGGAGAAATCGCCTTTTCTCGGATTAGCGAACAGAGGGCGAGGAGGGCTGTGGGGGCATTGCCGATCGCAAAAATGCCGTTTGGATATTCCCGCGCCACCGCCAACATCCCCGTTTCCGTGCGGGTTTTGCCCGGTAAGGCGACGGACGCCCACTCCAAGGCGCAGACGAGGGGATTGTTGAAAGTCCGCGCTACCTGGGAGGCGATGCCCTGTTTCACCATGCGGACATCGGTGATGATGGGAACCCGATTTTTTAATGCCGCGATCGCACCCTCGATGGCGCCGGGACTGAACCGCAATGCCTGCACAAACTCGAAATCTGCTGTGCTGTGAATCACCCGCCGCGCGATCGCGTATTCCGCTGGATTGAAAGGGTGGTTGCTGCCCATTTCGCGATCGATGATGGCGAAGGATTGTTCGGTGATGCTTTGACTTAAATTATCATCATTCATGAAGGGGGAGTTGGGATTAATTGATAATTGAATTTTATTTTTTTCCGCAGATTACGCAGATTACACAGATTTTTGATCGGTTTTATTCATCATCTTCGGATGATTTTAAGGGAGAAAAATTTGTCGCGATGGCGAACTGAAAATAACCGACTTTTCTTGATCGGTGGGGGCAACCGTCCCCGGTTGCCTCCTGTACGATCCCTTATGAGTAGGGGCAACCGTCTCCGGTTGCCTCCGGTTGTACCCGGTTGCCCACTTTCTCAACTGATCTACTGGCCGATCTTTAGCGCCGCATTTTCTTGGCTGTATTCCTCCATTTCGATGGACACCGGCTGCACGTTCCAGATCTGATCGCAATACTCCTTGATGGTGCGATCGCTGGAAAATTTCGCCATGCGGAGGGCGTTCAGGATTGACATCCGCGTCCACTTGTCGCGATCGCGGTAGGCTTTTGCTACCTCTTTCTGAGAGTCGATGTAGGCCTGATAATCCGCGAACAGCATATATTGATCGTGGTGCATCAGGGAATCCACCAGCGGCTTGAACAGTTCCTTATCGCCGTGGGAGAAATACCCGGACGCGATCCGATCTATGACCGCCTTCAGTTCGCCATTTTTGCTGTAATAATCCCAAGGATTGTACCCCTTCGCCTTCAGATTTGCCACCTCCTGGGCGGTCAATCCGAACAGGAAGAAATTCTCGGGTCCGGCCTCTTCGCGGATCTCGATATTCGCGCCGTCCAGGGTTCCGATCGTCAGTGCCCCGTTCATGGCAAATTTCATGTTTCCGGTTCCGGATGCCTCCTTCCCGGCGGTGGAAATTTGCTCCGACAGGTCGGCGGCGGGATAAATTCGCTGGCCTAACGAAACGTTGAAGTTCGCCAAAAATACGACTTTTAGGCGACCCCGGACATCCGGATCGTTGTTGACCATATCCCCCACCGCGTTCGTCAGCTTGATGATCAGCTTCGCCATGAAATAACCCGGCGCCGCCTTGCCACCGAAGATGAACGTCCGGGGGACGATATCGATGTGGGGATTCTGCTTGATGCGGTTGTAGAGCGTGATGATGTGCAGCACGTCCAAAAGCTGGCGCTTGTACTCGTGAATCCGCTTAACCTGGATGTCGAACATCGAGTTGGGATCGACTTCGATGCCGTTGTGTTCCCAGATGTACTCCGCCAACTGGCGCTTGTTGTTGAGTTTGATCTCCCGCCACTGTTCGCAGAATTCCGGGTCATCAACGTACTTCTCCAACTGCCGCAGTTCGTCCAAATTCTTCAGCCACCCGTCGCCGATTTTGGAACTGTAAAGATCCGCCAATTTGGGATTACACAGCAGAATCCAGCGTCGGGGGGTGACGCCGTTGGTTTTGTTGATGAACTTCTCGGGCCAGAGCTTGTAGAAGTCCTGCAGGGTGTCCTGTTTCAGGAGTTCCGTGTGCAGGGCTGCCACCCCGTTGATGGCGTGGGACCCGACGCAGGCTAAATTCGCCATGCGGACGTATTTTTCGCCGGACTCGTCGATTAGGGACAGGCGCCCGAGAAGTTCTTCGTCGCCGGGATACCAGCGGGCCACGTCTTCCAGGAAGCGGTGGTTGATTTCGTAGATGATCTCCAGGTGGCGGGGGAGGAGGTAGCCGAACAGACTGACGGGCCACTTCTCCAGGGCTTCCGGCATCAGGGTGTGGTTGGTGTAGGAGAACGTCTTTTGCGTCACCCGCCAAGCCGTGTTCCAGTCCATTTGGTGCTCGTCCATCAACAGCCGCATCAGTTCGGCGATCGCAACGGCCGGATGAGTATCGTTAAGTTGGATGGCGGCGGTATCGTTCAAATTGTGCAGGTCCGGGTGCCGCATCAGGTGGATGCGGATGATGTCCTGCAGGGAACAGGAGACGAAGAAAAACTGTTGTTCCAACCGCAATTGCTTCCCTTGGGGGGTGTTGTCGTTGGGATACAACACTTTGGAGATGGTTTCCGATCGCATCTTCTCAGCCACCGCCCCGTCATAGTTCCCGGCGTTGAAAGCGTCGAAATTGAAGTCGTCGCTGGCCTCAGCCCGCCACAGTCGCAGGGGGTTGACGGTGTTAGTATCGTAACCCGGAACCGGGGTATCGTAGGGGATGCCGATCACCCGCGTTGCAGGAATCCAGCGGACTTTGAACTGGCCCTTTTCGTTGTGGTACATTTCCGTGTGGCCGCCGAATTTCACCTCGACGGCTTGGTCCGGACGGGCGATCTCCCAGGGGTTGCCGAACCGCAGCCACTTGTCTGGGACTTCCGCCTGCCACCCGTCCCGGATCGCCTGGGTGAAGATCCCGAATTCGTAGCGGATGCCGCAGCCGACGGCGGGAATTTCCAGGGTAGCCAGGGAGTCCAGGAAACAGGCCGCCAGACGGCCCAGACCGCCGTTCCCCAAGCCGGGGTCCGGTTCGTGTTCCAGAATTTCGTCCAGGTTCAACCCGGACTCTTCTACCGCCTGACGCACGCGGTCGTACAGGTGCATATTGATCAGGCTGTTGCCCATGTGGCGGCCCATGAGAAATTCCGCCGACAGGTAGTAAACGACTTTGACGTCGTTCTCCAGATAGGTTTTCAGGGTTTTCAACCACCGACTCAGGAGGCGATCGCGGAGGGTATAAGCCAGGGCCATGTAAAAATCATCCTGGGTCGCCAGGGATTCATATTTCCCCTGCAGGTAAAACAGGTTGTCCGCAAAAGCCCGTTTCAGGGTTTCGATATTGGTACCCGTGCGATCGTCTTCAATCTGAATCGGACATTGATCGATGGGGATGAGGGATTGCGTCATAAATACTCCTTTATCCTCGTATGCGCTGCGTCTCGATGACGATCTCGGTGGCAGAAGCGAACCGTCGGAACCATTGCTCTCCAGACCCGATCCCTGTGCCCCTCCGACCGATCGCTAACTGACGGTCGCGGGGCGAAAATCGACCGGGCCCGACAGTCGCAACGGTATCATAACTGAAAAGCTCCAAATGTATTCCGGTACTCACCGGGGCACCCCGAAGTCCGCTCCTGACAAGCATGGCTCAATTGGGCACTATTTTACATTGTCCGTTTCCCGTCCGCCGGCGATCTGTCTCGGGACGTCGCCCCCGATCGCCGATCGGGCTATCCTAAATCGTAGATGCAAAACCCCCCAAAACGGGCGAGAGTTCGGCCTTGGGGGGAGAGTTGCCGGTACGGGGTACCCCCGGCCCGCTATTTCGTTTCGACGGAATTTCCGACAACTGATTCAAATCTCATGATTTGCTGTCTTTGTTTTTTCTTCACAAACTCCGCCAATTGAACGATATTAATCCGATCGCCATGCATGGATTCAAATGGATGTCCCCCCCCATCGCTGGACTGGGGTTGATCGCGATCGCCCTCGCCATCTGGGTGATCGCGATTTGGAAACCCCCGATCGCCCTCCCCCCGCCCGATCCGGCTATCCAATCCCCCGATTCCCAATTTCTCCGCCACCACTGGATCGTCAGCCCACAACAGGCCAAAATGTTGGTGGAACATGGCGCCACGCTGCTGGATGCCCGCCCCCTGAAAGCCTTGCGACCCAAACGCCTCCGGGGTGCGATCGCCGTTAGTTGGCAGGACTTTTCCCAATCCCAAAAACCCCACCGGGGCCAACTCTTGGAAGACGACCGCCAGTTAGAAGGGCTCTTGAGACCAATTGGAGTGTTTCGCGATCGCCCCGTCGTCGTCGTCGGCGATCCCGTCAACGGCTGGGGAGAAGAAGGCCGTATCGTCTGGATGCTGCGAACCCTCGGACACGATCGCGCCGTTTGGGTCGATGGCGGCCACGTCGCCCTGAAAGCCGCAGGCATCCCCGAAACCCTTTCCCTATCCCCAACACAGCCCCAAAACGGCGATTTTGAAGTGCGCCGCCGTCCCGATTGGACCGTCACCCGGGACGAACTCAAACAACAAATCCATCAAAATCATATAGTCATTATCGATAGCCGGGAACCCCGCGAATACCGGGGTCAAACCCCCTACGGCGAATCCCGGGGCGGCCACATCCCCGGCGCCGTCTCCCTGTACTATCGCGAATTCCTCGCTCCCTCCGGAATGCTCCTCCCCCGCGATCGCATCCTCGCCCAACTCGCCGAACGCGGCATCACCCCCGCCCTCCCCATTGCCACCTACTGCACCGGCGGCGTCCGCTCCGCATGGCTCGCCGCCGTCCTCACCGACCTCGGCTTCGAGGCCAAAAACTACCCCGGCTCCCTGTGGGAATGGTCTGCCTCCCCGGCTGAAGACTATCCCCTGAGAGTCGATTTCAATAGCAAGTAGTGGACAAACACAGCTAAAATCGTGCAATATTGACTTCTCCCCGGTCTAAAGACGCGGGGATTCTTAAGCCGTCCAAAACTGAACTCTTAAAGGCATAGTCAATGT
>NZ_JAYFER010000363.1:0-6132 GCF_055795065.1 Lyngbya sp. CCY1209 | reverse complement strand
TAGATTGCCATCACAGCCTGGGTTTCAGCCGCCTAACCCACCCTACACGAAAGCACATTTTTAGCCGTGTCGGTCCAGTAGGGTGGGTTAGCGCAGCGTAACCCACCGCCAATTCAGAGCATAAACGGTGTTGACATTTCATTAACGCACCCGACGATACGACTTAAAATTCCGACCTCCAATTTTGTAAATACTCTTGAATCTGACCGAGAAAAAACCGCGATCGCTCCAATAATATCTCCGCTTCCCGCAATGTTTCTCGCGCTTCCAAGAGGCGATATTCGACCAATAATTGCAACTGAGGGTTAGTCATACCGGAATGCCCTCACTGAATACCTTCAACAGCAGCGGACTCGCCCCCACCGCACCATTTTTGATCTGTGCTTCCGTCACCACAAACGTAGAAATAACGCGATCGCATTTAAACCCGATATCCCAAGCCAGATCGTCAATTTGTTCCCGCTTTGAGCGCTCCAACTCTGCCACCTTAATAAACACATCCAAATCCGATTCTTCTGTCGCGTCGCCCCGCGCCCGCGAGCCGAACACCCGCAACTCTAAAATTGGCATGATTGCTCTCAGGCGATCGGAAAATTCTAAAATGACTTGGCGATCTATTTCTTGCATTGATTTACAGTTTTTGGGTTGGGTTATAACAATCGATTGACAACTGCCCGATCGCTATTATAGCAGTGCGCGATCGTGCAGAATAAACTGATAACATCGGCGGTGTTGACATTTCATTAATGCACCCGACGGGACAGGTTGATGTATTTTTTTCATGATGTTTTGTTTTGCAATTATAATGGACAATGATTGGCGTTCATCTGGAGCCGGGAAAGCTGGGAGCGGTGGCCGGAAAAATGGAGGATATTGATACCGAGTTCTTGGGCACTGCGGATCGTTTCCCGGGGTAATGGGAGGTTGTGACTCAATCCCCAACCCGAAGACAGACAGCCGACGGATAGAATGATTTGACCCCAATTAAATAATCGGATCGGCTCCCGATTGATAACCGGTAATTCTGAAAATAGAAAGGGTCGGGTTTTGATGGGGTCGTCTCGGGAAATTTTGCCGGAATGGGAAAGGGAAATTTCGAGGTGATGGGCGAGGTTTTTGATGGGTTCCAAGGCGATTTCTAGCCGACCGTCAATTTCGGTTTCGCAGGTGGTGAGTTCGGATTGCAATTCCAGTTTTAAATCCGATATTTGGGACAATTGAATGTCTTCGATCGCCTGTTGAAGTTCCACCATCACCGAATTGATATCGGCGATATTAACTTCTCGGGACGAAGCCTCGATGAACAGGACGGCCCCGCGATCGCTGTATTGTTTGAGATAATTATATTCCAATTCTCCCCAGGAGAAAATCTGCGGATATCGGATATAAATCAAACTATATTCCGGCATTTCATAGCCTGAAAATTCTCGCCAGATCGCGATCTCTTCTAAGGGTTCGACTCCCATCTTTTGGGGAGCCAAAACCGAGACAGATTCCAACAAGTCGGTGAGGTTGTCGCCGATCGCGATATCTTCGGCCGTCCCCCCGAGAATCTGGGCGACGCGGACGGTTTGAGGCGATCGCGCTTGGACAGCCACCCGATACCGCAAATCCAACTCGTTGATATCGGGATCGAACACATCTTTTGCCGGTCGAATTTGGACGGCATCGGCAGAAATAGCAATGCGACAGAGTTCGATTTCTTCGGAGGCGGGGGGATGATTTTTTTCGTCGATCCGAAAGGTTTCCGCCGCCCAATCTTCATCGGTTTGACGGTGGAGTGTTTCCGGATCGACGTAGCTGAGAACCAAATAGACGGCGGTCATTTCCGTCTCGGCGACCGAGGCGATCCGAAATTCGATCGGGCGATCGACAATAATCGGATTTCCCAGGCGATCGATTGCCATCCCCGGTTGAATTTGCACCCAGCGGCCATCCCGATACTGGGCGGAGATGTCGGACGGTGCCTCGATCGCGCACACTCCCAACCCCCTAACAATGCCGGGATGGTAGAGGGATTGGTAGTGGAGATTTTGTCGCCTTCGGTGATAGTCGTGCGATCGCTTCCACCGCTCCGCATTCAACAGCAATCCGTCCCGCACGATCAACCGTTCGAGGGGATACATTTCCGGAGGCAAATAATTGGAATGGGTTAAATCTGTCATAATCATTGAAAGTTATTAATTATAAATTATTAGTTATTTTCAATTCGTAAGTACAAAAAGCGGGTTTCTGTTCTTCGATGACCTGACGGACTAATGTTTCGTCGATGGCATCGGGGTCGCCCCGCAGGCGGACGTCAAAATGGAAAGGCTTTCCGCCCCCCAAAATCGCATCCACGCCCAGATAGGAAGTCCCCATCACCGCCCCCTGGGTAAAATTTTCCACAATGGCGATGTGCTTTTCGATTTCCGGCAAATCTTCATCCAGGGGCAGTCCCGTCGCCAGGTGCAGGTAAAATCGCAGCCCCCGCCGGGTCCCCCGCCAGCGATAAATCTCCAAGGCGTGGCGGATCAGACGGCGTTGCTGTTCCCAACTGAGATTGGGGACCCGACGCCAGCCGACCCAGTGGGCCAAAAAGGGCAGCAGGCTTTCGGGGGCCGTGAGGGGGTCGAGGTGGGCCCAAAGGGTGCCGAAGGTTTGCACGTCGGGGTTGAAGGTGGTTTCGATAATTTTGAGGAAACGGCCGACAAAATCGATTTCCCGATAAATTTGGGGCAGTAGGTTGACGTAGGGCGATCGCGGTCTGAGAAACAGGTCGAAATCTATAAATTCCAGCAGGGGTGGCAGGCCCGTGTTTTCCCCGGTGCCGGGATAAGTGCCGTAAACGCTGAACCGCCCGGAATAGTTGAGCCGCAGTCCGTCGCCCGAGACATCGGCTTGGTGTTCCTCAAAAAAGTTGCGATCGACCCGAAAAGAGAGCACAGCCGACTTCCGTTCCCCCGGCGACAATTGATATCCCGCGATCGCACTCCGACACCAGTGGGGAGGAAAATTGCCGGTCAGTTCGCAGGAGAGCTCCAGGGGGCGGGTATCCAAATTTTCCAAATCGATGACAATTTCACTGACTTCTCCGGGGATAAGTGTCAGGTTTGACCGGTCCGAATCGACTTGGTAAATCGTGCCGGACAATTCGGACAGTTGCGCGGGTTCCGTCTCGGGAATATCGATCGAAACGACATCTAAAAGGACGGATTGACTGGATGGAGCTTGGGTCATGGAAGTCATGTCGGCTTACCGTAGATGCGAAAAGAAACCCGCTTTTTCAATGGATGATGTTGATGACGTGGCCGGAGTTGAGGGCGGCATCAGACCAAGAACAGATCGTCCCGTGGGGGCCGGGATCGATGAGGGCGACGGGTTGTCCCCGCACCCAGCGATTCTCCTGCGGAGAGCCGACCGGGCGGAGGGCGAACAGTTGCACGGCGCCCAAGCTGAGGATGGCGGGAAATTGTTGCAGTAGGGCGATGATGTCGGTGGGGTAGAGGAGCCGGCCGAAGGGCCAGCCTTCCCCCTTGCTCCCCCCGACGACGGGGTTGAGGAAGCGGTACAGGGCGGCTTCCAACTCGCGGCGGATGTCTTCCCGGGCGTCCGGGTGGTCGTACTGGGGTTGCAGGGTGACTTCGGTTTGGACGGCGACCCCGACGTATTCCGGTTCCCGACAGGTGACTTGCACCCCTAGGAGGCGGCGCTCGTCGAGGTAGTCGAGAACCTGGTGCCGGAGTTCGGAACTGAGGATCAATTCCGCCGGGGAAATGCCGAAGCCCGCATCGGGTCGGAGTCGGGGGATGAGGAGCACTTCGACGGTGCCCGGTTGGGTGGGAGGCAAACAGCGGGCGCGGGCGATCGCACCCCGTCCGCCCACGATCGCCAAGGTTTCAAAGTCTTCGGGGGTGACGGCGCGATCGCGGGTTCGCAACATCTGGGGGACGCGGATGGCGGCCTGTTCCAGGGATTCGGCGTCGGAGCCGTTGCGGGCCGGAATGTGGTTGACGGCGGTGCCGACGTAGGGGATGGCGGATTTCATCACGACCACGGTCCCGGGTTGGACGTTGCCCCGGACGCCCCCGCCGGTGCGGTAGCGGACCATCCGCAGGGTGGCTCCCCGGGGGGGTACAGCGCCGTACTGCCGCTCTTGGCTGGGGGCGGGGGTGACGGCGGGGGGGCGGTTGGTGGTTTGCAGCAGGGCGCGGTACTCGGTTTCTCGCACCAGTTGGGTGGGTTCGAGCACCAGGGGGCCGAATTGCACGGCGCCGGTGAGGGAGTCGATTAAATAGTGGCGATCGCCGGGTCCGGAGTTGGAAAAGTCGGGGACTTCTGCCCAAATTTGGGGCAGTTCTCCGGGGGGGGTGACGGTGAGGTATTCGTTTTCAGCCCGGGCGAGGACGGGGGGGCGCGCGAGTCGGAACACCTGGCCGGGGGTGCCGTCGCTGATGCCGAGCACTTCGTCGGTGACGACCTGGCACTGGGTGGCCGGGGCGGTGCCGCCGACGGAGCGGACGCCGAGGCCGACGATGCGGGGGGAGCGGCTGTAGGGGGCCTGGTCGGGGGTGGGTTCGGTGCAGACGCAGCGGAGCCACCGGCCCCGGTAGGCGGTGAATTGGGCGACGGGGAAGCGGACGGGGAGGTGCAGGATGATGTCGGCGCCCCGGCTCGGGTCGCGCCCCTGGCGGGTGAGGTCCCGGAAGCTGAAGCCCTGGGTTTCGTCGTCGGCCTCTTCGATGAGGATTGATTGCCAGTAGCGCCCGTTCCAGGCTTCCCACCGCCGGGGGGGGTGGTCGGGGTCGATGCCGGTGGGGGTGGCGGCTTGGCCTTTGACGGTGAGGGCGATGACGTTGCCTTCGATGGGGGCGTCGGGCTCGAAGACGAGGTAGAAGCATTGGCCGGGGTCGGGCCGATCGCCGAATAGGGGCAGTTCGGGTCCGGACCAGGTGCCGTCCCGGTCCATTGTCCACCAGTTGGTGAAGCGATCGCGCAACATTTGCGGGGTGTCTTCGGGGGTTTCGGCGTGGAGGAAGTGGCCGATGGCGGGTTTGGCGATGGTCAGGGTCCCGGAGGTGCTGAAGACGACGGATTCGGCGTCGGGGAGCCGTTCGGTGGCGATTTCGATGCCGTCGGGGATGGTGTAGGTGGCGGGGAGGTCGGAGACGAGGTAGAAGGTGATTTCGGTGCGGGCGGGGTTGGGGGGTTGCAGGCGGATGCCCAGGAGTTCTAAGAATAAAACGTAGTTGCGGCGGGGGACTTGGTTGAAGCGGGTCAGCATCTGCTCCATCAGCCACGCGAACAGCTCCAGCAGGGTGATGCCGGGATCGCTGGGGTTGTAGTTGCTCCACTCGGGGCAGTAGCGGGGTATTCGCAGCAGGCATTCTTGCAGGAGATCGTCGTAGGTGCGATCATCCAGGTTGGCTTTGGGGAGGTTGGGTAGGAAGTCGAAGACCATGGGGGCTATTCCGGCGGCTGTTGCAGGTAGAAGGGATAGACGAGGCTGCGGCGATCGTGGGTGGGTTTGAGGCGGTAGTTGATGACCAGATCCACCCGCCCCCCGCCGCCGTCGGGGATGGCTAAAACGTCATCTACAATGATGCGCGGTTCCCACTGTTCTAGGGCTTCTCGGACGTAGATCCGCATTAACATCAGGGTTTCGGAGTTGATGGGGGCGAAGCTGAGTTCTGAGAGGCGACAGCCGAACTCGGGCCGGTTGAGTCGTTCGCCCAGGTCGGTCATCAAAATCAGCAGGATGGATTCCCGGACGTTGCGATCGCCCGCACTCAGGGCCCAGTTGCCTTGCTGATTGATTTCCAAGGGAAAGGCAAATCCCTGACCCAAATAGGTCGGGGGGCGACGTTGGTTGAGCATGGGAATTCTCTGAGCTTTTCGGTATGGGAGTTTCGGCGCGGCCGAAACTCCCGGAATTCGGGACAATTTCCCCGATATTTTTGAGGAGAAAGCTGCGGGACTTTCTCGCCGTCAATTGACGGATTCTCTGGTTTTGAGCCACTCAAAAGACCGCAAAGCCGGTTTTTGGGGGGGCAGAATTGGTGATTGATCGGACTTGATTAGGGGTCGAGAGAGAAGTCACCTTCTCCCCCTCCCATTCAGAACCGTGCATGAGACTTTCACCTCACACGGCTC
>NZ_JAYFER010000362.1:0-12395 GCF_055795065.1 Lyngbya sp. CCY1209 | reverse complement strand
ACGGGGAATTTGGTAATTTGAAGCCGAAGAACCGGGTAGCACGGCTATCTTAGCCGTAACAAGCTAGAAGCTTGTTTTACGGGGAATTTGGTAATTGGGAATCGATCCAATTGGCGGCGGCTATTCCCGATATTAACACCCCTTCGATTTGATTTTGACTGCACCAATCTCCCGCACAGGCGATGGGTAGGGGTGTTGTTGCCGTCAAACATTTGACGGACAACGGTTGGCGACAGAAGGCATATCGCCAGCGGTGAACCTGCATCCATTCTGGGGAATCCAGCCAGGAAAATAGGCGATCGCCCGCCAATTTTAACAGCATCTTTCCGGGGGGTTGCAAATCGGTGGCATCGAGATAGTCGCGGGCCAATTCGGCACTGCTATTGAGGACGAAAACGGGTTGGGAGGGATCGGGGCGGCGGCTGCTGTCCAAACCGATCCAGTCGAGGCGATCGCACTCTGGGAACCGCACCGCCTGCCAGGGGGGAGTCCGGGCTTCCACCTGCGGCCATTTGTCGGGGGAATACCCCGCCATCACGGCGATACAGGGGTCGTATGCGGGCGATCGCACCCCTTCGAGAAGATCTGACGGAATTTGTGCTTCCGGTTGTTCCAACACCATCAAGGCTTGGGGCGCCGGAATTGCCACCACCACTGCCTTCGCCCCAATTTCCCGGGGGGTTTCCGGGTTGCCGTCGCCGGTGACTTCCAATTGTAAATTCCAGGTGTTATTGTTTTGGGGAATTAAACCTGTAACGCGGCGATTGAACCAAATTTCCAGATCTCGGGCGAGGAATTTTCCCACCGAATTCATCCCCCGGGGGGCGACGTAGCGGGGCAGGGGTGGAGAGGGTTTAAATTCCCCCGATTTCCACTCGTAAATCGTATCTGTCCACTGTTGTAAATTCCACTCGCGATCGCCCTCCATCTCGGTGATCAACTCCCGAATTTTCTCCCCCGTCGGTTGCAAATATCGCAACCCATGATCAGCCCGAATTCCCCCCACCCGGCGGGTTGCCGATCGCCCCCCCACTCCCCGGGACTTCTCCACCACTACGACTGAATACCCTTGCCGACGCAATTGCTTCGCACAAGTCAACCCCGCAATTCCCGCCCCAATTACGACAATATCGGCTAACGTCATAAGCTATTTCAATTCAAACGATCTGACCGAGGCACCGGGTTTCCGAGGTTCACGTCGAGAATCCGGATGGCAACCCGACACCCGAACATCTTAACCCATTTTCCATCGACGCTTCATCGGGTACGATCGCGATCGGGTATTGAATTGGAGTTGGGGGGGTTTTATATTTCTAAAGGGACCGTGGCGATCGCCGCTCATTTACAGATAGATGATCATGAAGCTATTTTAGCAAAATTGACGAGATAGATGCGATCGCGATCGTCGAATTATGTTTCGGAATTGAAGAAACCGGGTTTCCGAGTCGCCAGGACTGAAAATATCAATCTAGCGAAACACCTTACCCAAAGCGATCGAACAGTATATTATCCATGATTTTATTTGAGATATAGAAAAGCAGTTGGAGTTCCCGATTACCGATTACCCTCGCTTCAGCGCTATAGATCGGAGTCGCCGATTTGACGCTCCCCCGTAGGGGCAACCGTCTCTGGTTGCCCGTCAGGGGGGAATTGGATTTTTGAGTATTTAACCGGATTTGATATGATTAAGCCACACCAACTCCCCCATCATCTGAATATGATTTGATCGGGTAGGGGCGCTGCGTCTTGCGCCCTCGGGAATTGATTCCCAAGCGGTGGCGATAGTCAACCGGTTTTCCGATCGCCATGCAGAAATGCAAGAGGGTAACGAGCGTGAATACACAGTGGCTTGATGCTGCTGGGGGCTAGAACTGAGAATCCCCGTCGTTGTCTTCGCGGGGAGTGTCAAAATACCGAGATTCCCGGTGCTCGAACGGCTTCTTACCCACATGGGAATTGCTGGGGTTTTGAGTCAGAACTTATGGGCGTACAGTACCTCCATCACGTCACAGACATAGGAGATGCCCGAATAATCGTCGAAAAACTTCGCGGCGACCTCATCCGAAATTTTCACGGCCATCTCCCGATTGGGGGTGAGGATCTCAAACTTGACATTCGTGAAGGTGTCGCCGACGGTGGGTTGTCCCGACGAGCGCACGCCGCGACTGCCTTTACCGCCGGCGGCCACCACCGTATAACCGGTAGCTCCGGCTTCGTCGATGATCTTGGCGACTTTTTTCAGTAGCACCTTTTCCGTGACGATGACGAGTTTGCTGGCTTTCTGGGTCATGGGGGTTACCTCTTAATGCGTTCTGTCGTGACAATTAAAGGCAAGATTCTATGGTTTTGCCTTGAACCATACCTTTAAGATTATGCCAAAGATTGGCGAATCCAATCCCCTCTGTCGAGAAAGATTGACTCAGATTAGCAGAAGCATTTCATAAAAAACGCTTATCCTTTTGGCGCGATGACCACCATTCAAATCAAATGGCAGCAGGCCCTCGTCCCTAGTACCCTGCCGTTGGCAGTACCGTCCATCTGCGATCGCAATTGACATTGACCGGAGATCTGCAGGTTCTGCGAAAATCATAAGTAAAAGTTATGCCTTGAATTTGAAATTACTTGGCAGATTTATATAGAGCGATCGCCAATTCGTGCAAACTTTAAGATAAACTTAAGCGCATAGACTTAAGCGCATAGAGATTTGAACCTAAATAGACCCGAGTCTATAGAAGACGATAGGGGCAACTCGTCTTCTCAACCCTGTCCGGAAAAATACCATCCCCGGATCGCTACCGTTCGGATCTCGCCCAATACCAAAGAGTGAAGCCCCACACGCCGACTTGGGTTTGGCTTTTGTTCCATCTATCAAGATCAATCACCGCTTCTCCCCTGAGCGAGGAGACCAAAGGAGGTACTCATGGCAAATTTCTCTGGCATTTCCCATCATTTCTGTACGCTGCCGGCGTTTCCGCAGCCGGCTTCATCTTCATCTCCGGTTGGCCGTGTTTCCCACAGTCTGCATCTGGTTTGCAGTTTTAGGGGTGAGTACGATGGCCTTTAACCTGAATGGTTTGAACTTGAATCACTTGAATCACCACTGATGAGCGCGATCGTTTGCGCTCGCCGGAGCGAAACCTGATCTTCGGACACAGGATGCACCGGGATACAGATGCATTCTTAATGGCGGGTTAACTCGCCGCTCACCCGGATGCGTAGAGCCAGCTACCCACAGGATTGGAGGCCACCCTTGCCTGTCGTCCTGACCCCTAAAATCTGATTAAGGAGGAATTAAAAAGTGGATTTCTTAGCCGATTTCTTGACGCGCTTTGGGGATAAGTTGCAATCCCCAACACTCGGCTTTCTGATTGGTGGTATGGTCATTGCCGCCGTCAATAGCCAACTGCAAATTCCAGATGCGGTCTATAAATTCATCGTCTTCATGCTGCTCATCAGGGTCGGCCTGAGCGGTGGCATTGCCATCCGCGAGGCCAATCTGGCAGAGATGGTGTTGCCCGCGATATTCGCTGCGGTAATCGGCATCCTTGTCGTGTTAATCGCACGCTACACCTTAGCCATCCTGCCGAACATCAAAACCGTCGATGCCATTGCGACCGGGGGCTTGTTCGGTGCCGTGAGTGGCTCTACCCTCGCCGCCGGCATAACGATGATGGAATCGGAAGGTATGCAATATGAGGCTTGGGCCGGCGCACTCTATCCTTTTATGGACATCCCAGCTCTCGTGACTGCGATCGTCTTAGCCAGCATTTATACAAGCAAGCAAAAAGCCAAGCAGGAGTCTCTGAGCAAGGAAGAGTCTCTGAGCAAGCAGCCGGTTGCCGCAGGTGGGTATCCCAGCGAGCCGGAGTATCCCACCACCCGGCAGGAGTATCTCAGGCAGCAGCGCGGTACTGCAAGCAATCGGGTCGAGATCTGGCCGATCGTCAAGGAAAGCCTCCAGGGTTCTGCCCTCTCGGCACTGCTGCTCGGCATCGCTCTCGGCATACTCACCAAGCCTGACAGTGTCTATGAGAGCTTCTTCAATCCGGGCTTTCGCGGCTTGCTTTCAGTCCTGATGCTGATCATGGGTATGGAGGCCTGGGCAAGGATCGGCGAACTCCGCAAGGTGGCTCAGTGGTACGCTGTATATGCCTTTGTGGCACCGCTACTGCATGGGTTCATTGGCTTCGGTCTGGGCATGATCGCCCACATCACCACGGGATTCAGCCCTGGTGGCGTCGTGATCCTGGCCGTCATTGCCGCCTCTAGTTCAGACATCTCCGGGCCGCCCACTTTACGAGCCGGTATCCCGTCGGCTAATCCCTCCGCCTACATCGGCGCGTCCACAGCCATTGGTACGCCGGTTGCGCTTGCCATAGGAATACCCCTCTACATCGGACTCGCCCAGGCGCTGATGGGTGGTAGCTGATCCCAGACGGGTCGCGGTCTGCCGGCGCTCCCCGGGTCCGGCAGACCCACACGGCAATGAATTAATAATTAATGATTAACAATTATTAATTATTAATTCTCCCTACACCCTCGACAATTTTTAACTGAGAATGAAACAGCCGGGCACTCTATCCTTTACCTTTAAATACTATGGAACCCTTATCAAAAGACCCTTCTCCTCGCTGGGGCAATTGGTTTAGTGGAGTCCACATCATTCGTTTTCTGGAACTGGTGCAGGACTTAATTGTGATTTCGTTGTGCATTGGCCTGTTTAGCTTCATGGTGATGCAATTGCGAGAGATGTTTCTGTCGCTGTTGCCCCCTTTGGACTTTCCTCGGGTCACTGCCGATATTTTGTTCTTGCTCATTCTGGTGGAATTGTTTCGATTACTGATTATTTACTTAAAGGAACATCGAGTTTCGATCGGAGTCGCAGTGGAGGTTTCGATCGTGTCGGTGCTGCGGGAAATCATCGTCCGAGGCATTTTGGAAACCCCGTGGGTGCAGGTGATGGCGGCCTGCTCTTTTCTGATCGTGCTGGGCGGTTTATTGGTCGTCCGCGCTTGGATTCCGCCTACCTTTGATGGCATTGACCCGGAGCAGCAGGTGTCCCGCCGTCACCGGATACGCTTTGCTCAAGCATTGGCCGAAAGGGACGGCAAACCGGATGCTGAATCGTTTCAACCTTGAATTGGGTTCGGTAATGCCGAAGTGCGCGATCGCTCAAGCGATCGGGACTCTACTTCCGATTCCCTATTCCCGATTCCCTACACCCCAGGCCGGCAAACCCGCCTCGGCGGAAGGAACCGGAAACACCCGCACTGCCTCTTCCGGGACCGTCACCCGCACCCGCATTCCCACCGGCAGGGAGCGCCCCCCCGCCCGAGTCCGGGCGATCAGTTCCCGCCCGGAGGGGACCCGCAGGCAATAGTGCAGTTCCCGGCCCAAAAATTGCCGATCGCGGATCACGACGGGGGCGGTTTCGTCGGGTTTGAGGATAAAATCTTCCTGTCGCACCATCAGATCCGCCCGTCCCGACTCCGGGCGAATCTCGTCGATATCGGGGGCGATCGCAAAACATCCCACCTCCGTCTCCCAGCGATCGCCGCGCCGTCGGGCCGGGATAAAATTGGCTTGGGTGACGAACTCCGCCACGAACCGCGAAGCCGGTTGCAAATAGATCTCCTCCGGCGTCCCCCACTGTTCCAACCGTCCGCCGCGCATCACCGCCACCCAGTCGGAGATCGACAAAGCCTCCTCCTGGTCGTGGGTGACGAACACCCCGGAAGTTCCCGCCGCCTTCAGGATCTCCCGCAACTCCTGGCGCAGCCTCAACCGCACCTGCACGTCCAAATTGCTCAGGGGCTCATCCAACAACACCAACGCCGGACCCGGCGCCAACGCCCGGGCTAGGGCCACCCGCTGCTGCTGTCCGCCGGAGAGTTCGTGGGGGTAGCGATCGCCTAATCCCGACAATCCCACCAGTTCGAGCACTTCCGCGACGCGATGCTTGACCGCTTTGGGGGACTTTTTCTTTAACGCCTGCAAGCCAAAGGCGACATTTTTTGCTACGGTTAAATGAGGAAATAGCGCATAATCTTGGAAAACCATGCCCACATCTCGCCGTTCGGGGGGAACCCACTGCTTCACATCTGCGACCACCCGTCCGGCGATCTCCACCGCACCGCGATCGGGGCGTTCAAACCCGGCAATCATTCGCAACAGTGTGGTCTTGCCGCAGCCGGAGGGGCCGAGTAACCCCAAAATATCGCCCTGATTCAGGGTCAGCGTCACGGCTTCGACGGCCGGGGCATCGGTGCGGGGAAATTGCTTGTAAATCCCCTCCAGGTGCAAGATTGCAGATTGATCCATCGTTGGTTCGATTGACCTCCCGTTTAAGAGTCGGACGAATGATTGAAAAAAGTTGTAATCAACAACCTTTCGTATCATACTGTCTTTTTGGGATATATTCTCACTAAGTTTTTGTTAAATTTGTTCGGAGGATGCCTGCAAGTGCGATCGCCCGCCACTCCATCTCGCGTCAAACCAACCCTGAATTGCCGTGGGGGCAGCCTTACAGGGTTCCCCAGCAAGACCGGGAGGTGGGGGCAACCGTCTCTGGTTGCCCTGCCGATCGCGGCCCTGATCGCCACCCCGATTTTATTCGTCCTGAGCAGCATTTTCACCAATTCCGGGGAAATTTGGGCGCACCTGGCCTCCACCGTCCTGCCGCGCTATATTGTCAATTCCCTGATTTTGATGATAGGTGTCAGTATCGGCACGATCGCGATCGGGGTCGGGACGGCTTGGCTGGTGACGACGTGCCGCTTCCCCGGAAGCCAAATCTTTGAGTGGGCGCTGCTGCTGCCCCTGGCCATCCCCGCCTACATCCTCGCCTACGTTTATACAGAATGGCTGGAATTTTACGGCCCCGTCCAAACCGGGTTGCGGAACCTGATGGGGTGGCAAAATGTCGGAGATTACTGGTTTCCCGAGATCCGTTCCATCGGCGGCGCGATCGTCCTTTTGACCCTGACGCTGTACCCTTACGTTTACTTACTGGTGCGGGTCGCCTTTTTGGAACAGTCCGGGCGCACCCTGGAGGCCAGCCGATCGCTGGGCTGCAACCCCTGGCGCAGTTTCTTCGCCGTCGCCCTCCCCCTGGCCCGCCCCGCGATGATGGCGGGGTTAGCCTTAGCGCTAATGGAAACCCTCAACGATTTCGGCACGGTGCAGTATTTCGGCGTCGATACGTTTACCACCGGAATTTACCGCACCTGGTTCGGCATGGGAGAACGGGACGCGGCGGCTCAGTTGGCGGCGGTGTTGATGCTATTTATTTTGGGATTAATTCTGCTGGAATTGTGGTCCCGCCGCCAAGCTCAATATTACGAAAATGGGGGTTCTTCCGCCCGGGCGCAGCGGTTTAAACTGGGGGGAGCGCGATCGCTCGGAGCATTTGTCGCCTGCCTGACTCCCCTGGCGCTGGGATTTTTACTGCCCGCAATTTTGCTATTGCAAATGACCCTCAAAAATCTAGAAACAGTCTTCGACGATCGCTTCTGGAGTTTCGCCCGCCACAGTTTGACCCTCGCCATTTTGACCGCCATTTTAGCCGTGGCGATCGCGCTGATTTTAGCCTACGGGGTGCGCCTGAATCCCACTTGGAGAATGCGGCTGTCCGCCCGCATCGCGGCGATGGGTTACGCCGTCCCCGGTTCTGTCATTGCCGTCGGAATTTTGATTCCCGTCGGGGCCTTAGATAATGCGATCGATTCGGCGATGCGATCGCTGTTCGACATCTCCACCGGATTGATCTTCAGCGGCACGATCGCGGCCCTGATTTACGCCTATTTGGTGCGATTTTTGGCCGTCTCCTTCGGGGCGGTGGAGTCGAGTTTGGGCAAAATCAAGCCCAGCTTGGACGACGCGGCCCGCAGTTTGGGCGACTCCCCCACCCGCGTCCTGATGCGGGTTCACACTCCCCTGATGGGTGGCGGACTGCTGACGGCGGCGATGCTGACGTTTGTGGACGTGATGAAAGAATTGCCCGCCACCCTGGTGATTCGGCCCTTCAACTTTGACACGCTGGCGGTTCGCGTCTACAACCTCGCCTCCGATGAACGGCTGGCGGAAGCTGCGGGTCCGGCTTTGGCGATCGTTGCGGTGGGCATCATTCCGGTGATTTTTCTGAGTTTGAAAATTGCCCAGTCCCGCGACCCTTCACTTTAGAGACGCGGCGCCGAATGTGGCGTTAAACTGGCGGCACCAGATCGCGACGGAACCGTAATCACCGGCATTCACCCCAGCGGGCACCGGATAACGCTGGGCGCCGCTCGCCGCTTTCAGGGGTTCCACCAAAACGTAGTCCCCCTCATCGATGCTGTGAACGGGGGCTTGGGTGGTACCGATGACGTCATCGGAACGGTGCAAAATCACGAACAGATCCGGCCCTTCGTTGGTGCCGAAGTCGTCGGCAAATTCCAGATATTGCCGCCCACCCTCCTCGATGACTTGAACCGAGCCCCGGGTGGGATGTTCCCCGGACACGAAGGTTCCTGATCGCATCGCCGCAGCGATTTGATATTCTGGGGCGAGTGCGACGACGGGGCGATCGGAGCCTGTCAAATCCCCGGCAAAAGCGATCGCCAGGACTCCCAAACCGACCAAAACCAGACGTTTCATGAACCCATCTCCCAGCGAATGTCAACCTATCATACGATCGGGGTGAGTCCGCGCTCAAGTTCGGCTAAAGTATTGAATCCGAGGGGCACAAGGAGGAAAGAGCAAAGAGGAGTGAGACGTGAGAAATGCCGAACTCCTCCCCCAACAGCAGGGAATCTAAAATCAGGGCGCAAGCCAGGGGCCCCGACAATCTAAAATCTAAAATTCCCCACACCCCAATTATTATGAAAATTGCCATCATCACCTCTGGATTTCTCCCGGTCGTTGACGGAGTGACGGTCAGCGGCTTCGAGCGGTTGCGGTGGCTGAGTCGTTGGGGGCATCAAGTGCGCCTGTTTTGCCCGGATTACCGGGAGTTGGGGGCGGTGTATCCCGACTGGCGGGATTATACGGGGGAGATCCTCCCCGGCGTCCGGGTTGTCAACCTGCCGAGTACGCCCTTTCTGGGGTTGGACTTCGAGCGCAACGTCAGCCGCGCCGCCTACGGGGTACTGACGCGGGAGTTGGAGGCGTTCGGGCCGGATGTGATTCATGTGGACGAGCCGGAACGGCTGGCCTTCGGGTTTTGGCGGGTTCCGGGGGTGGACTTTGCCCGCCGCCGGGGCATCCCCTGCGCGGGATTTTTCCGGACGAATTTTTTGGACTACGCGGACGACTATTTGCCCCTGCCGCCGTTTGCGATCGCATCGGTTCAGTGGGTGGCGGGGAAATTCCTGCGCTACATTTATAATTCCTACGACATCACCCTCGCCACCAGCCGAGTCACCGCCGAAAATCTGGCTCAACTGGGTATCCGCAACCTGCACCGGCCCCACGTCGAACTCGTCGGCATTGATACGGAAGCATTCAATCCGAACCGGCGAACGGCCGGATTTTTTGAGCGGGAGTACGGACTGCCGGATGTCGATGAAAAAGTGAAATTGATTTTTTTGGGGCGCCTCACCCCGGACAAGGGCTGGGAGTTCGCGTTGGATGCCTTTTCCCGGGTGTTTGAGGTCGTCGATCGCGATCGCGTCGCCATTTTGGTAGCCGGAGACGGGCCGCTGCGGGAGGCGATCGCATCTCGGTTGGGCCGACTTACCCCCCACGCCCACCTCCTCGGGCGCGTCCCCCCAGAACGGGTTCCCGCCCTGCTGGCCAGCAGTGATGTGCACGTCACCACTTCCGAAAAGGAAACCCGGGGGTTGACGGTTTTGGAAGCCTTCGCGGCGGGGATTCCCGTGTTGGCGCCCCGGGCGGGGGGAGTGACGGAGAACATTCGGGACGGGTGGAACGGCTGGCTTTTTACACCCCGAGATAGGGTCGAATTCGTTCAAAAATTGCAATTATTAATTGAGGATGGAAACCGGCGCCGACAGATGGGCGACAACGGCCGGCGGTCAATGGAGCGACACAGTTGGGAGCGAGCGGTGGGAAATTTGCTGGGGGTTTGGGAGCGGCTGTGCGCGACCCGTCGTCCCGGCTCATAATTTCACCCAAAAGCGGGAAGTCAAATCGTCTTTCGACGTTTAAAATTTTGATTTTGATGAGGCCTGATCGATGAGAGAAGGCGCAAATAGAGGGCAAAAAAAGGGGGGTGATTTCGGCAGTTTTCTCGATCGGTCGGCGGGTCACGTTTTGGCGTGGAAAGCGATTTGAGGGCGATCGCACCTCGAAAACGGGAACGACCTGCTTATTTTTTTTGTCCGTTTCCTATGGTTCATTCGTCCGGGGCGATCGGGACAGATGCGATCGCCCCGGAGGCGCGAGATCTCCCACCCGGGACGGCCGAAGTCGGGGCGTTCCGTCCGGAACGAGATCGAATCAGACCGAAAAACGGGGAACGGGAACCATCGGTTATGGCATCTGCGTCCCCCACAACCGAAGTCCAGATCCATTGACAGCGATTTGGGAAAGCGATTACGATTTGCGAGTTTACCTTTCCCCCCTTGCTCATTTTCAGGGACGATTATCGACAGACTATGCAAACTTTCTTGCGAATTTGGTTGGGACAAATTATCTCCGTCGTCGGCAGCTATATCACCGACTTTGCCCTCGGCGTTTGGGCCTATCAAACGACGGGTTCGCTGACTCTGTTCGCGCTGATTCTCGTCCTGACTTACCTCCCTAACTTGCTGATTTCGCCCTTCGCCGGGGTTCTGGTCGATCGCTGGAACCGGCGGTCGGTGATGCTGGTGGCCGATTCCGTCACGGGGGTGACGGCGATCGCGATGATGATTTTGGTGTCCACCGGAAATCTGGAAATTTGGCACATCTATTTGGGGGTGAGTATCAGTTCGGTTTCCAACGCCTTCCACATCCCCGCCTACATTTCCGCGATCGCCCAAGTCGTCCCCAAACAGCACCTCGGGCGGGCCAACGGCATGGTGCAGATCTCCCGGGCGATGGCCCGGATTTTGGGGCCGACGATCGCCGGATTTTTGATCGAGGCCGTCCAATTGCAGGGGGTGTTGCTGTTCGACTTCGCCACCTATTTTTTGGCCACGATCGCCCTCCTCAGCGTCCGCATCCCCGACCCCAAACCCTCCGAAAAAAGCGATCGCAAGACGGTTAACCTCGATCGCATCTGGGACGAAATCAGTTCGGGGTGGGATTATGTCGCGGCCCGTCCGGGACTGTTGGGGTTGATGATCTTCTTCGGCGTCACCTACCTGACGGAGGGGATGATCCAGGTGTTGTTCTGGCCGATCATCCTCAATTTCGCGTCGAGTTCGGAGTTGGGAATCGTCCTGTCTATCAGCGGTTGCGGGATGCTATTTGGCAGCTTATTCGTGAGCGCCTGGGGGGGATTGAAACGTCAGATCCACGGCATTTTATTTTTCGTGAGTTTGCAGGGACTCTGTTTGTGTCTGGGCGGCTTTCAACCTACCCTATTTTTGGCGGCGATCGGAGGATTCGGCTATCTCTTCTCCCAGCCGATTGTCGTCAGCAGCAACCAAACCATTTGGCAGTGCAAGGTTCCTACCTATTTGCAAGGCCGGGTGTTCGCCCTCCAGGGGTTGTTAGAAAAATCCCTATTGGTGGTCACGCAATTGAGTGTCGGTCCCCTGGTCGATCGCTTCTTTGAACCGATGATGATGCCGGGTGGATTCCTCGCCGAGACGATCGGACAGGTGATCGGATCGGGACCCGGACGGGGTAGTGCCCTGCTGTTGTGCGGGGTGGGTATCTTAAATTTGACCGCCGCTTTTATTGCCTACCGCACCCCCCGCCTGCGCCGGGTGGAAACCGAAATTCCCGACGCGATCGCCCCCACGGCTAATGCAGTTTCGAGCTAAAATCGGTTGTATTCTCCATTTGATGAGGGGGGAAAAAAGATGAGAATATCAACGAATCAGTTGGGATTATCGGCGATCGCTTTTCTGGGTTTGCTGGCGATCGCATCGGCCGTTTATCCCCCGGCGATCGCCCGGGCGACCGCTTTTAATATTGTCTGCGAATTCAAGTACCGCATCGGCGGAGAAGAACAGTCCTGGGTTCTCGACTCCGCCTCCGGAACCAGCCGTTCCCAAGCGCGAGGGCGGCGCAAACAGCGGATCGAATATTTGGAACAAAAAGCCGCAGAAGCAGGAGAAGAATTCGAGGCAATTTACCTATTTTGCGAAGATCCCTGGGGGAACGACGGCGATTTCGATTGATATCATGTCGGTTTAAATCCTCAATTTCCAAGCAGTGAAGTCAGTTCAGTAGGGTGGGTTAGGCGCGGCAGTAATTTTTCGGAAAAACCCACAACTTTCCATCCGCGCCGTAACCCACCATTT
>NZ_JAYFER010000361.1:0-240 GCF_055795065.1 Lyngbya sp. CCY1209 | reverse complement strand
GATGTGACCAGAAGCTAATGCTTGGATGTAATGTTCGAGATATGCAGACGGGTCACGGTTCAGACGTAAGATGGAGACTTGAATAGCAATAATGGCGAGGTCTAGTCAAACCAAAGGATTCGGCAAACCGAAACCAACGGTCACTAAGAATGCATGGAGAATTATCAATTGGGCGAAAGTTCAGCGGATGGTTTTCAAGTTGCAAAAACGTATCTATCAAGCGGCTCAATCGGGACAGGA
>NZ_JAYFER010000360.1:0-635 GCF_055795065.1 Lyngbya sp. CCY1209 | reverse complement strand
CAGACGTAAGATGGAGACTTGAGTAGCAATAATGGCGTCTAGTCAAACCAAAGGATTCGGCAAGCCGAAACCAACGGGCACTAAGAATGCATGGAGAACTATCAATTGGGCGAAAATCCAACGGATGGTTTTCAAGTTGCAAAAACGTATCTATCAAGCGGCTCAATCGGGACAGGACGCAAAAGCTAAAAGGTTGCAGAGACTCCTTTTGAAGTCATACTACGCAAGGCTCTTAGCTGTAAGGCGAGTGACCCAAGATAACCAAGGCAAGAAAACAGCCGGAGTGGATGGAGTGGTAGCAATATCCCCAAAACAAAGGTTTGAACTTGTTGAGGAAATCAAGGGAAACTTCAAAGCAAAACCGTTACGGAGAGTCTGGATACCTAAACCTGGACGGGATGAAAAACGCCCGCTGGGAATCCCAACAATCCGAGACAGAGCCAAACAAGCCTTGGTCAAAATGGCAATGGAACCCTACTGGGAACCTAAATTCGAGGGAACAAGCTATGGGTTTCGACCCGGACGCTCAACCCTTGACGCAATTGGCAGAATATTTACTGGCATCAACAAAATGGGATATTACGTCCTTGATGCCGACATTGCCAAATGTTTCGACCAGATTGACCATGATTACC
>NZ_JAYFER010000359.1:0-388 GCF_055795065.1 Lyngbya sp. CCY1209 | reverse complement strand
AGAGGAGAAGTGGAGAATCTTAACAATTCTTTAACAATCCTCAAGAGAGGAGGCGATAGCCACCCCCAGTTTTAGGACTCACAACCCTAGGATTGAAGCGGGGAACGGAAGGCGGTGAGGTGGAATCTGCAACCAATAGTCCGACCACTGCCAACCATCTATGACTAACCGAAAGGTAAACATCTGCCATGAACCCTCGAAACAAATCGGTATCGAAAACAGGTTGATTACGGTGCTGCTCGAATGAGTAAGTGGAAAGTGGAAGATTAGGCTAACTATCCACACAGACCCTTAAAGGTACACCGGGGGAGAGGATGAGTCTAAGGATGGAATACCCATACAGATGGAACGAATTAACCCCATAATGGCTCTTGCCCAATGGTCGATT
>NZ_JAYFER010000358.1:0-782 GCF_055795065.1 Lyngbya sp. CCY1209 | reverse complement strand
CAAGCGGCTCAATCGGGACAGGATGCAAAAGCTAGAAGGTTGCAGAGACTCCTTTTGAAGTCATACTACGCAAGGCTCCTAGCGGTAAGGCGAGTGACCCAAGATAACCAAGGCAAGAAAACAGCCGGAGTAGATGGTGTGATAGCAATATCCCCGAAACAAAGGTTTGAACTTGTTGAAGAAATCAAAGGAAACTTCAAAGCCAAGCCATTACGGAGAATTTGGATACCAAAACCTGGACGGGATGAAAAACGCCCTCTGGGAATCCCAACAATCCGAGACAGAGCCAAGCAAGCCTTGGTCAAAATGGCAATGGAACCCTACTGGGAACCAAAATTTGAGGGAACAAGTTATGGGTTTCGACCCGGACGCTCAACCCTTGACGCAATTGGCAGAATATTTATTAGTATCAACAAAATGGGATATTACGTCCTTGATGCCGATATTGCCAAATGCTTCGACCAGATTGACCATGGTTACCTGCTATCCAAACTTCATTGTCCAACGACCATAAGGCATAATATCAAACAATGGTTAAAAGCCGGGGTTATTGACAATGGTGTATTTGACGACACGAAAGCCGGGACACCCCAAGGAGGGGTAATAAGTCCACTCCTCGCCAACATCGCACTGGATGGAATGGTGAGGCATATCGAGAAACTATTCCCCATACATAGAGTTGAAGGGAAAGTTATCAACACAACAGTCGTTAGATATGCCGATGATTTTGTGGTCATATCACAAAGCCGCGAAATCATTGAACAGTGCAAGATTGCTATCTC